>JBDTVA010000020.1:0-9961 GCA_040007455.1 Actinomycetota bacterium
GCGAGCGGATCAGCTCGAAGACGACGAGCAGCAGGAGCAGCGACGCGATCGCCGCCGCGATCGAAACGCGCAGAGGGGTCAATCGAGCGGCACCGCCTTGCGCCGGAAGAGCGCGACGAAGATCGCGAGCACGACCTTGACCATGTAGTAGACGGAGCGCACCGTGGTGATCGACGAGCGGCCGCTCTCGCGCGCTCGCATCTTCACCGGCACCTCCTGCAGACGCAGCCGGTGTTTGAAGACCATGACCGTCGCCTCCGCCTCGGGGTAGTCGTGGGGGTAGTCGGCGGCGAACAACCGGATTCCGAGCCGGTTCGCGGCCTGGAAGCCCGACGTCGGATCGGTGATGCGCTGACGCGTCAACGCGGAGACGATCCACGCGAGCAGGCGGATCCCCGCGCGCCGCGACCTCGAGGAGCGATACCCGTCCCCGCCCATGAAGCGTGAGCCAACCGCCACGTCCGCCTCGTCGGCGAGCACCGGGCGCAGGATCGCGTCGAGCTCGGCCGGGTCGTGCTGGCCGTCGCCGTCGGCGCGGACCGCGACGTCGAACCCCTGCTCCCACGCGTAGCGGAAGCCCGTCTGGACCGCGCCGCCGATGCCGAGGTTGAACGGAAGCGAGATCACCTTGGCGCCTGCAGCCCTGGCGACCTCCGCGGTGCGGTCGGTCGAGCCGTCGTCGACGACGACGACCCGGAGCCCGGGGTCGTAGGCCAGCAGCTCGCTGACGACACCTGCGATCGAGGCCTCCTCGTTGAACGCGGGGACGATTGCGACACGACGCAGCGCCCGCAGCCGCTCCGCGTCCACCTGCGGCGACTCGAGCACCTCGGTCACGCGACGGTCTCCCGCACGCCGGGCCCGATCAGCTCGAGCAGGCGACGCGCGCGGTGCGCGTACGTGTGCTCGTCGAGAGCCCGCTCGCGCGCACGCGCGCCGAGCTCCTCCGCGGCGCCGGGGTCCCCGAGCAGCTCGCGGTACGCCGCGGTTGCACCGTCGGCGTCCTCGACGACGAGGAGCTCGCGGCCGGGCTCGAACCAGGTCTCGATCCCCTCGTGCGGGTTCGAGACGATCGCCGCGCCCGCCATCGCGAGCTCGAACGGACGCGCGGTCGAAGACGCACGCACGGTCGCGTGTGCGCGTCGCGTCACGTTGAGCGCGACGCGCGACGACGAGATCGCGCGGTTGAACGCGTTGAACGGGATCACGCCGAGCGAGCGGGCGTTGCCGACGTCGCCCTGGAAGTCCTCCCCGCCCAGCGCGAAGTCCACGTCGGGCAGGCGGCGCGACGGCTCGCCGACGAGCTCGCGCATCCACTCGCGGCGGAACTTGTCCCCGTAGCCGTAGAAGAAGACGTCGTGCTCCTTCTCGACCGGAAGCGGCTTGAAGAGCTCCGGGTCGGCGGCCCAGAAGAGCGCCTCGGCACGGCGCGCGCCGAGCTCGCGCAGCCGGTCGAGCCCGCCTTCCGAGTTCGAGACGACGAGGTCGTACTCGCCCGGGTCGGCGCCGTAGTAGTAGTTGAAGCCGGTGTCCATGCCGCCGAACTCGGGCAGGCTCATCGGGACGTCGCCGTCGTAGAAGACGACGGGCACACCGAAGCGCTCTCGAAGCGCCGTCGGGATCCCCCGCAGGTGCGACATCGGCACCGTGAAGACGAGCACCGCGTCGACGTCGCCCTCGCGCTCGAGGATCCGCTCGATGTGCCGCTGCCAGCGCGGCGTGACCCAGCGCCACACGACCTCCCTGACGAGCCGATCGGTGTCGCCCGGGTCGGACTCCTCGCGACGGAGATACCGGTCGCCCTTGAGGCGCGCCAGCGCGCCGCGCGCGCGGGCGAAGCTCTCGCCCTCGAGGTAGGCGGGGTTCGGCGCGGTCCGCCACCACGGCGACTCGACGGCCCGGCCGCGGTAGGGCGTCACGATCAGGTCGACGCCGACCTCGTACAGACCCTTCCAGAGCTGCCACCACGCCGGCGTGCAGCCGTACCGGAAGTCGAGGTCGATCGCCGAAGCGACCGCGAGGATCTTCGGGGCCTTCACCGCGCCCGATTTTGCCCGAGTCAGCGGCTGCGGCCCGTAAAGACTTTGGTCACATAGGGGAACTCGAACGTCCCGGGCGGGGCGAGCGCGCGGACGCGCTCGAGCAGTTCCGCCCGGTCATCCTCTGACAGCCGCGCGATGAAGCTGACCGAGGCGGCGCGCGCGACGAGCCCGTCCGCGTCCATCAGCTGCACGTGCGGGAACGTGCGCTCCTCGACGTCGGTGAACAGCGGGGAGGCGAGCGGCTCCCCGGCGGGGTGACCGCCCCCGGTCGGATAGGCGTCGCCTTTGTATGGCCGGATCGTCTCCGCGTACGCCTGGTGCAGCGGGTGCGACTGGTCGCGCACGTTCCAGATCAGCGCAACGCCGCCGCGCGGGCGGAGGACCCGCTTCAGCTCGGGGAGCGCGCGGTCGGGATCGAACCAGTGGAACGCCTGCGCTGCCGTGACCGCGTCGGCGGTGCCATCCTCGAGCGGGATCGACTCGGCCGTCCCCTCGACGACCTCCGCGTCCACGACGCGCTCGAAGACCTCCCGCATCTCGGCGATCGGCTCGACGCCCGTCACGCGCAGGCCGCGCGCGACGAGCTGTCGCGCGAACTTCCCCGTGCCCGCGCCGACGTCCACGACGTGAGCGCCCGGCTCGAGCTCGAGGACGTCAACGATGTAGTCGAGCGCGTCGGCCGGGTAGTCCGGGCGCGCCTGCTCGTACACCTCGGCCGCGGTCTCGAAGCCGCACGCTGTCGGGTGGATGCTCAGTACGCGCCCCTGCGCCCGAAAACAGCGGGGACCGTCTTCAGCAGGATCGTGACGTCGAGCCAGATCGACCAGTTCTCGAGGTAGTAGAAGTCGAGCCGCACCAAGTCGTCAAACGTGAGCTCCGAGCGACCGGAGATCTGCCAGAGGCCGGTGATCCCCGGGAGCACGAGGTAGCGCTTGCGGTGCCACGGCTCGAGCAGGTGGTAGTCGCGGATCGGCAACGGGCGCGGGCCGACGAGGCTCATCTCGCCACGCAGCACGTTCAGCGCCTGCGGCACCTCGTCGAGGGAAAGCGCGCGAAGCAGCGCGCCGACGCGCGTGACGCGTGGGTCGTCGCGGATCTTGAACAGCGGCCCCGACGCCTCGTTCTGCGTCTCGAGCGAGTCCTGCAGGTGCTCCGCCCCCGCGTGCATCGTGCGGAACTTGATCATCCCGAACTCGCGCTCTCCGAGCCCGATCCTCCGGTCGCGGTAGAGCACCGGGCCGCGCGAGTCGAGCTTGATCGCAGCCGCGATCACGAGCCACACCGGCAGGCCCACGATGACGACGATCGACGCGACCGCAAGGTCGAACAGTCGCTTCGTCGCCCAGTCCACGCCGGCGAAGACGGGCGGGCGCAGCTCGAACAGCGGGACCGCCTGCCCCGGGACGTACTCGGCGCGCTGCGTGAGGATCTCGGCGGTCGTCGGCGCGACGCGCACCTGCACACCGCGCTGATGCGCCTGCTCGACGAGCTCGACGAGCTGCTCGTCGCTCACGTCGCCGCCGTTCACGATCAGCTCGTCGACGCGGCGGCCTTCGAGCACGCCGCCGAGGTCGTCGAGCGATCCGAGCCTCGGAATCCGGATGCCGTCCTGCGTCGGCGAGATCGCCCCGACGAACGCGTAGTCGATCCCGCCGCGCGTATCGCCGAGCGTGCGCAGCAGGTGCTCGACGTTCTGGCCCCTGCCGACGAGCACCGCGCGACGGCGAACTCCCAGCACGTGCATGAGGTCGCGCGTCAGACGCTCGTAGCTCGCGCGCAGGACGCTGATGATCGCAGCGCAGGTGATGACCGCGGTCGGCGCGAGGCCGTACGTCCCGAACTGATGGTCGACGCCCCAGGCGAAGACAACCGTGACGACGGCGACGAGCACGAGCGACGACACGACGCGCCCCACGCCCGCGCGGTGCTCGCGCTCGGCGTAGAGACCCGCCTGCCAGAAGACGAGGATCGTGATCAGCGTCAAGAACGGAAGCCACTGCTCCTCCGCGGCCCACGGCACCCCCCAGAGGGGCAGCTCGTGCTCGTAGAAGAGCCACCGCAGCCCGAGGGCGAGGTAGAGGCCCAGCGCGAGACCGCAGACGTCGATCGTCACGAGCGCCGCGATCGAGGCGAGCCTGCGCAGGAGCGTGCGGAGCGGAGGTCGGGCGAGGAACGAGGTTCGCGTCGCGCGGATGTCCGACGAAACGCGGGGGCGGTCCTGCTCCGGCGGGGCCTCAGGGTCCGCCGCGGTGGTCACGAGGGTCGATTCTAGCCCTGCATCGAGCTGGCGGCCCCCCGTGGAGCACCTCGAGCAGCGCTCCCGGAGCACCATCGGGATCCTCCTCACCGCGACGAAGCTCGACTGAGCCCGTCGAGGTCGCGCACCGGACGCCGAAGCGCGAGGTGACGAAGGCCGAACCCGAGCGCGAGCGCGCGCCTGCGCTCGAGCAGGTCGGTGTCGTGGAAGTACACGTGGACGTACTCCGGCAGCCGCACGGCGCGCGCGAGCATCCCGATCGTGTGTGTCGCAGGGAGCAGCCCCGGCTCGGGACCGTCGACGACGCGGCCACCGCCGTAGGGAAGCGTGAACGTCGTCGCGGTCAGGTCGATCAGCCCTTCCTCCGCGACCGCAGCACGCACCTGATCGTCCGTGTACCAGCCGCCGCCGGCGAAGAAGCGCGGTTCGAGGTCGTGCGCGCGGAGCCACGCGAGGTCGCGGCGGACGCGTGCTGCCGGATCGCCTCCGGTAGGCCGCGCGTGGGAGGGCGAGGTCCAGTGGGTGTGCAGCCCGAACGGGACCTCGAGCGAGCGGGCGCGTTCGAGCCAGAGCTCCTCGTCCTCCCCGTGCTCGGAGTCCGGGGGCCGGACGAGCGCGGCGACCCGGAATCCGCCCGGCGGGTCGGCGAGCAGACGCCGGAACAGCGCCCAGGCGTGGTCGTCGAGCAGCCGCTCGACATGGCAGGAGGCGACCGCTGCTCGCACGGCTCCGTACGCTAGTGCGCCGATGGGTCGGCGCAGCGCATATCTGGTTCTGGCGGTCGCGGCAGCAGTGCCACGCCTCGCCGCCCTTCTGGCCGAGCGGCGCGACATCACGGACGCGTTCGTCGACAAGGGCGACGACTTCGCGCTCACCTTCCTCGACAGCGGGACCTACGGGTTCATCCCGGGGATCCCGTCGGCGTACACGCAGCCGCTCTACGGCTTCTTCCTGATCCCGCTCTACTGGGTGCTCGACCGGCACTGGCTCGTGATCGGGCTCGCGCACACGGCGGTAGCAGTCGCGACGGCGTGGCTCGTGTACGAAGTCGGCCGGCGCGTCGTCGACAGGAAGGTGGGCCTGGTCGCGGCGCTGCTGACGACATTGCACCCGTACTTGGTCTGGCACGACGTGCACATGAACCGCGAGATCCTGGACCACTTCCTCGCGGTGGCTGCGGTGCTGCTCGCACTCGTCGTGGCGGAGCGCGGCGGCCTGCGGTGGGGCGCGCTGCTCGGCGGCGTGCTCGGGCTGATGATTCTCGGGAACGTGCGCACGCTGTTCGTCCCGCTCGTGCTCGGCGCGTACGTGCTCTGGCGGCGCCGCGGCTGGACCTGGGAGCCCGTGGTCGCGCTCGGCGTCGCAGCGCTCGTGCTCGCACCGTGGGTCGTGCGGAACGAGGTCAGCGTCGGCTGCGTCGCGATCACGACCGATGCGCGCGCGCTGTGGAAGGCGAACAACGAGAACACGCTGAAGACACTCCAGGATGGCGGTTGGATCGACGACGTCCCGAACATCCCAGGAGCGCCGATCACGCCGCAGGACGCGGGCGAGCTCTACCGGGAGACCGGTCGCATCGTGCGCACCGACGAGTGCGCGCAGATGCGCTTCTACCGCGAGCGCGCCCTCGACTTCATGGTCGACCACCCCGGTGAGAAGGCGAAGCTCGCGGCGTACGGGGCGAAGCTCCTCTGGCAGCCGAAGGTCCCGAAGACCGAGGGCCGGCCGGGCAAGGGCACGTTCCTCGACGTCGCGCGCGACTGGGCCGAGCCGCTCTACATCGTCCCCGTCTTCCTGCTCGCGCTCTACGGCCTCACCGTCGTCCCGAGACACTTCGCCGCGCTCGCCACTGTCCTCCTCGGTTACCAGACCGTGATGGCGATGCTCTTCATGGGGCAGACGCGCTACCGCGTGCCCTGGGACTTCCTGATCATGATCCTCGCGGCCGCCGCGGCGGTTCAGCTCGCGGGCCGGCTGCCGTTCAGGAACTCGCGGTAAAGCAGCTCGGTCCGCTCGATGTTCCGGTGCTCGGCGAAGTGCTCGAGCGCGCGGACGCGGCCCGCTTCGCCCATCGCACGGCGTAGCGCGGGGTCGCTCGCGAGCGTCACGAGCGCGGCCGCGAGCGGCTCGGCCTCGGCGGTCGGGACGAGGAGGCCGGTCTCACCGTCGACCACGAGCTCGCCGAGGCCGCCGATCTCGGCCGCCAGGACGGGGCGGGCGCGCTCCATCGCCTCGAGCGCGACCATCCCGAAGCCCTCGCCGAGCGAGGGCACGACGACGATCGCCGCGTCGTCGATCGCGTCGGCGATCGGAGAGACGAAGCCGAGAAAGCGCACAGCGCCCTCGACGCCGAGCTCCTTGGCGACCGCCCTGAGCGCAGGCTCGAGCGGACCGCGGCCGGCGAGGTCGAGCGTGAGCTCCGGGATCTCCTTGCGCGCCTCCGCCAGCGCGCGGAGCAGGACGACGTGGCCCTTGATCGGGATCAGCCGGCCGATGCAGAGGACGCGCGGCTCGTCCGGCGCAGGCTTCGGCTCGCGCCCGGGGACGATCCCGTAGTGCACGATCGAGAACTCGGTCTCGTCGAAGCCCTCGACCTCCGAGAGGTAGCGCGCAAGCCCGCGCGAGATCGCGATGTGGAGGTGCGCGAGGCCGGCGACCGTCCGGTCCGCCAGGGCAAACCCGGGGTTCTCGCGGAACTCGTTGAAGCCGTGCTTCGTGCTCACACGCAGCGGCACCGCGGCCACCGCGCCGGCGACCTGACCGTAGACGTCTGCGTGAACCAGGTGCGTGTGCAGGATCAGCGGCCGCGAGCGCGCGAGGTAGGCGGCGACGCGTCCGAACGCGAGCGGGTCGATGTCGGCTCGCAGGCGGATCATGTCGACGGGGACGCCTCGCGCGCGAAGCTCGTCGGCGAACTCGAACGCACCGGGCTCGTTCTCGTGCAACTGCAGGAGGCGGACGTCCCAGTCGCGCTCTCGAAGCCGCGGCAGGAGCGAGAGCAGATGCGTCTCCGCGCCCGAGATGCCCGCGATCTTCGCCAGGTGCAGCACCGTCGATCTCATCGTGTGAGCTCCAGGATGCCCTTCGCCCACGACTCGACGGAATGCTCGCGCGCCACGGTCGCGTGCAGAGTGCGGCCGAGCGCCGCGCGGTCCTCGGACGGGCGCTCTGCGAAGGCCGCGATCCGCTCGGCGAGCTCTGCTGGGTCGTCGCGGGAGAACCGCAGCTCGTCGGGAAGAAGCGTGTCGAACACCGGGTTCGAGGCGAGCACGGGAACGCAGCTCGCCGCCGCCTCGTAGACGACCTTGTCCGGCGCACCGGAGCGCATGTTGTTCACGAGCAGGTCGTTCGCCGCGAGGAGCTCAGGCACCTGCGAGCGGTCGACCGGCCCTCCCAACTCCGCTCGGTCTCCGAGCCGGAGCTCGTCGAGCAGCGCCAGGAGCTGGCTGCGGTGCTCTCGCTCCAGCTCGGACAGCGTCGGGCCGTGCACGGTCAGCCGGACGTCGAGCCCACCGTCGAGCGAGCGGCGGACCGCGCGCAGCATGACGTCGAGCCCCTTCGCCGGCGAGTAGCGCCCGAGCGCGAGCAACCGGAGGACGTCCCGCGAGGGATGGTCGCGGCACGAAAACTCGGCGAGGTCGATCCCGTGGCCGATCGCGTGCACCTTCGAAGAGTCGAGCGGGAAGGAGCGGCGGTCGACGCTCGCCACCGCCGAGCACAGCGCCGCAGCGGCGCGCAGCGTCGGGCTCGCGCGCCAGTGCGTGAACCAGAGGACGAGTGGAATGCCGAGCGGCCGCACGAGCGGGGCGCCGAGCACCGCGTAGATCGGGCACATGTGCGCAACGACGCCGATGGGCTTCGGCCTGAGCTCCCGCGCGAGCGCCGCCTCGAAGCGCAGACCGCGACCGACCTTGCGGCTGTCGCGGAATAACCGCACCCGCGCATTCGACGGAAGGGCGCCCTCGGCCGCGCCGTCGGCCAGCACGACCAGCTCGTCGACCTGCGCCGCGAGAGCGCGGATCATCGGGACCGTCGCGGCGAGCGCGTGGTGCGCCGGGTCGACCTGCTGCGTGATGAACACGAGCTTCCGCATCAGAAGTAGTCCGTGTCACCGAGCGTGAAGTGCCACGCGCCCGGGCCGAGTGGAAGCTTGCCGCCGAGCGAGTGCCCGATCAGGCGGATCGTCTCGGGCGTCGGGACAAACCCCGACGACGCGTACGCACCGGTGTGTACCGCGGGCATCAGCGCGAGAAGCGCACGCGCCCCGTGCGCCGCCCGCATGCATCGTCGAAGCAGCCACCGCGTCTCGCGGAAGGTCGGAGCGATGAGGTCTGCGACGTACGCCGTCTCGATCCCGTGGAACGGCTTGCGCCCGACGACCGCGTACCCGTTCGGCGACGCGAGCAGCGTGTACGAGCGCGGCGAGTCCGCGTAGCGCCAGTTGAGGTACGCCGCGTCGCGGACGAAGTGGCTCGCCAGGCGAGGGCGGAGGGCGCGGTACGCCTCCTCCTGCTCGGGCCCGAAGCGTTCGAGCCTCGCCCCGTCGTCTCTGCGCAGAGGCACAAGCGGGCGCGCCCAGATCCGCAGCCGGGCGACGTCGAGCCAACCGAGCTTCGCGATGTAGATCGGTCCGGCGAGCTTGTTCGTGAACCCGAGCTCGAGCACGGCCCCAGTCTCGCGCGCGGCGCGCTCGACCTCACCGTTCAGCCGCTGGAAGATGCCGCGGCCCTGGAAGTCGGGATCGGTGACCGCCCAGAGCGGCAGCGTCACGATTCCCTCGCGCGCGCCGACGACTGCCCGGTAGTGACTCGCGCCGAGCACGCCCACGACGCGGTTGTCCTCCTCGGCGAGCGCGATCGTGCGCGGGCCCACCGGGTTGCCGTCGAACCACCAGTCGAACTCCGCCGGGTCGAGCTCGTATCCGCGCACGCGGTCGAGCAGCGCGAACACCTCCGTGCGGCGCGGCGGCTCGTACGCCAGCGTACGGCCGCTCACTTCGAGGACGTGCCGAGCGCCGCGTTCAGGATGCGACGCGCGTGCGTGCCGGCCACGGTGTCCTTGATCCCGATCAGGTCGCACGCGCCCGCGAGGACGAGCTCGAACGTGCGCGGCGGGTACGGCTCGATGTTGTAGCGATGCAGGCGCAGCGGATCGGTGTCCGGGCCGTTCGTGCCCGACACCGACGTGAACGCGAGCTCATACCCGGCCTGGCGGACGAGGCTCAGGTGCACAGCCTTGTAGTGCGCCTCGGAGCCCTTGACGTACGCGAACGAGCGCACCTCGCGCCCGAGACGCTCCTCGAGCCGCAGCTTCGAAAGCACGATCTCGCGGGCCGCCTCGGCGACGGCGAGGGCGGCGAGCGGCCGGTGGCTGATCCCGTGCGACTCGACGCGCACGCCCGCGGCTTCGAGCTCGCGCAGCTCGCCCCAGTCGACGGTGGAGTTCAGCAGGCCGCGGGCCGCGCGCTGCTCTTCATGCGGCAGCGGGCGGCGCCCGTCGAGGTAGCCGATCGGCACGAAGATCACGGCCGGGTAGCCGTACTTCTGCAGCACGGGCGCCGCGTGCTCGAGGTTGTCGCGGTACCCGTCGTCGAACGTGATCAGCACGGGACGCGCAGCGAGCGGGGTTCCGTCGCGGTAGTAGGCGAGCACGTCGTCGAGCG
>JBDTVA010000021.1:0-9910 GCA_040007455.1 Actinomycetota bacterium
GCGGCAGAGGCCGCGCTCGGTCACGGCGACGAGCAGCGCTCCGATCGGCGAGTCCACGACGTCGTAGGCCACGTCGAGCGAGCCTTCGGAGAACGCGCGCTCGCGGAAACGGCGGTCGAGATCGTCGGAGACCTTCACAGCGTCACACCCTTTCGTCGGAGCCTGCGGACACCGGAGGACGTCGCCTGGCGCGCCGCCTCCTCGCTCGAATCGAGCGCGAGCGCGATGTCCGAATACTCGAGGTCGTAGCCGTAGCGCAGCACGACGGCCGCCCGCTCCTTCGGCGGCAGTCCGTCGGCGAGGTGCTCGAGCTCGGCGTACGCCGGCCTGGAGTCCTCGACCACGGGCTCGTGCTCCGCAGTCGTCGGCCGCCGCTTCCGGAAGTCGTCGACAGCGACCCGCGCGGCGATCGTGAACACCCACGCGCGCAGGTTCCCCGCGTGCGCGAGCGACTCGTAGCTTTTGAGCGCCCGGAGAAATGTCTCCTGGAACGCGTCCTCCGCGCGGTCGCGGCCCACTCGTCGCACGAGGAAGCCGAACACCCCGTCGCGGTGCTCGACGTAGAAGCGCTCGAACGGGGGAATCGTCGCCACGGCTTCCATCATCGTCTTGAAACGGCCGGCCGCGCTCATTTGTGAGACTGCCGGTCGATGAACGTCGCCGTGGTCGGCCACGTCGAGTGGATTCAGTTCGCCCGGGTCGAGCGAGTTCCTGAGCCCGGGGAGATCGTGGCGGCCTACGAGACCTGGGAGGAGGCCGGCGGCGGCGGGGCGGTGGCGGCGGTCCAGCTCGCGAAGCTGAACGGCGGGTGCACCTTCTACACGCTGCTCGGAGACGACGAGCTCGGACGGCGCGCGCACGCGGAGCTGATGGCCCACGGTGTCCAGGTGGAGGCCGAGTTCGTTCCGCGGACCACCCGGCGCGGCTTCGTGTTCGTCGACGAGAGCGGCGAGCGGACGATCACCGTCCTCGGCGACAAGCTCCACCCGAGCACGAGCAATCACCTCCCCTGGCTGGAGCTCGGCCGGGCCGACGGCGTCTACTTCACGGCGGGCGACGTCAGCGCCCTCGCGGCCGCCCGCCGGGCGCGGACGCTCGTGGCGACGTCGCGGGAGCTCGCGACGCTGCGCCGGGCGGGGGTCGAATTGGATGCACTCGTCGGGAGCGGGGAGGACCTGGGCGAGCAGTACCACCCCGGCGACCTCGATCCGCCTCCCAGGCTCGTCGTCTCCACTGCGGGGCCTCTGGGCGGGTGGACGCAGCCCGGCGGCCCCTTCCTGGCCGCGCCGCTTCCAGCGCCTGTCTCCGACGCCTACGGGGCGGGCGACTCCTTCGCCGCGGGCCTGACCTACGCCCTGGCCAGCGGGCTCGACCGGGACAACGCCCTCGACCTCGCCTCCCGCTGTGGCGCGGCCGCGATGACCGGCCGAGGCCCCTACGAGGGGCAGTTGACCTCGATGTAGGCCCTCACCCTTCGGAGGGGTTGCCAAGTGGGGGGCTGTGGTTTAGAGTGGGGGAAAGTGGAGATCAGCCACGAGGCCCCACCACATGCTCCTAGGCGAATACGCACACACCCTCGATGACAAGAACCGTCTCACGCTTCCTGCCAAGTTCCGCGATTCCTTCGTGGACGGGGGCATCGTCACGCGTGGGCTCGACGGGTGCCTGTATCTCTTCGCCCGGCAGCAGTGGGAGGACCTCGTCGCCGGCCGGCTCTCCGAGCTCGACCCGCTGCTCGAGGAGACGCGACTGATGAACCGGTACTTCTTCTCCGGCGCGGCCGAGGCCGAGCCCGACAAGCAGGGGCGGATCAACGTTCCTCCCGCGCTGATCGAGCACGCGCGACTGGGCCGCGAGGTCGTCGTCGCAGGGGTTCAAGACCACCTGGAGATCTGGGATCGCGCCGCCTGGCGCGAGCACCTGAAGCAAGTCGAAGGGAGCGCGCAACATGTTGCCGAGCGTCTTGCAGCCAAACGAGACTGAACACGTCCCCGTGCTCGCCGAGGAGGTGCGGCGCTTGCTCGCCGTGCGCCCGAACGAGACGGTGGTCGACGCCACGTTCGGCGCAGGCGGGCACGCCGCGATCCTCGCGGAGGGGCTGCGCGGCAACGGCAAGCTGATCGCTGTCGACCGCGACCCGAGCGTTCGGCCGTACTTCGAACGTTTCCGGCGGCGTGCGGGAGTCCAGGCGCGGCTGCTGCGGGGAGACTTCTCGGTCGTCCTGCGCCAGCTGGCCGACAACGGGGTGCGCGCGGACGCGATCCTGCTCGACCTCGGCGTCTCGTCGATGCAGATCGATCGGCCTGAGCGCGGGTTCTCGTACGCCGCCGACGCGCCGCTCGACATGCGCATGGACCCGTCGGCCGAGCTCTCGGCGCGGGAGCTCGTGAACGAGTTCTCGGAGCGCGAGCTGGAGCAGATCTTCCGCCGCTACGGCGAAGAGCGCTACGCGAAGCAGATCGCCCGCGCGATCGGGCGCCGCCGGCGTGAGCAGCCGTTCGAGCGGACGCTCGAGCTCGTCGAGACGATCCGCGCGGCGATTCCCGCGCCCGCGCGCTTCGGCGAGGGGCATCCCGCCAAGCGCGTCTTCCAGGCGCTTCGGATCGCGGTCAACGACGAGCTCGGGGCGCTCGAGGCGGCTCTGCCGTCGGCCACCGCGATGCTTCGCCCGGGCGGGCGACTCGCAGTGATCAGCTTCCACTCGCTCGAGGACCGCCTCGTCAAGCGCTTCATGCGGGACCGCGAGCGCGGTTGCACCTGCCCGCCCGACTTCCCGATCTGCGTCTGCGGCAAGGAGCCGGAGCTGCGTTCGCTCTCGAAGCGCGCGATCCGCCCGAGCGCCGAGGAGATCGCCCACAATCCGCGCGCTGCCTCGGCGCGCCTTCGCGCGGCGGTCAAGGCCTGAGCATGGCGAGCTGGACCTCAGCGGCGCATGTCGACGCAACGGCGGTCCCGCAGGCGCGGCCGCGGCCTCGCCGTGCGTCCGCAGCGCCACGGCGCCGCCTCGCCGGAGGCGTCGTCTGGATTGGGCTGCTCGCGGTGCTACTCGTCGGAGTCGTCGCCGTGAACGTCGCCGTGCTGCGGCTGAACATGCAGATTGAGAAGCTCGGCCAGCAGCGCCTCGAGCTCGAGGCGCAGAACGCGCTCCTCGAGTCGAAGGTGTCGAGCACGCTCGCACCGGCAAGGATCGAGCGGGAGGCGCGCACGCAGCTCGGGCTCCTGCCCGCCGCGGAACCGACATACGTCGAGCTCCGTCCGCGCCGGTGACCTCGAAGGTCGTCAACCGCCGCATCCGGCTGCTCTTCGTCCTGCTCGCGCTCGCGCTTGCAGGGTCGCTCGCCCGCGCGGTCTGGCTGCAGGGTGTGCGCGCTCAGCCGCTCTCCAACCTCGCAGCGAAGCAGCAGCGGCAGACGTTGGAGCTGCCCGCCCGGCGCGGCACGATCTTCGACCGGAACGGGGTTCCGCTCGCGCTCGGCGAGCAGGCGACGACCGTGTACGCAGACCCGACGCAGATCGGGAACGCGCGCCTCGTCGCGCTCGCGACGGAGAAGGCGCTCGGGCTCGACGCGGAGACGATCTTCCCGCAGCTCAAGGACACGTCGAGCGCGTTCGTCTACCTGAAGCGAAAGGCCGACTCTGCGAAGGCGGAGCTCCTGCGAAAGCGCAAGCTGCCGGGCGTCGGGTTCTACACCGAGGAGCGTCGTCGCTATCCGCAAGGTGCCGTCGGCGCGCAGGTGCTCGGCTTCGCCGGTCAGGACAACCAGGGGCTCGCCGGGATCGAGCTCCAGTTGGACGACGTGCTGCGGGGCCGTCCCGGAAAGGAGACGGTGATCCGCGACCCGTTCGGCCGCGTTGTCGACGTGCTGAGCGAGACGGCCGAGCAGCAAGGTCGCGACGTCTTCCTGACACTCGACCACCGCATCCAGGCGAAGGCCGAAGACGTGCTGCGGAGCACCGTGCGTCAGTGGGGCGCGAAGTCCGCGACGGCCGTCGTGCTCGACCCGAGCTCGGGCGAGATCTATGCGATGGCGACCGCGCCGACCTTCGACGCGAACCGCTTCGCGGAGGCGAGCCCAGACGCTCAGCGCAACCGCACCGCGAGCGACACCTACGAGCCGGGCTCGACGTTCAAGTTGATTCCCGTTGCCGGCGCGCTCTCCGAGGGGCTCGTCACCCCGCACTCGGCCTTCACGCTCGCGACCTCGATTCGCGTCGCCGACCGTGTGATCCACGAGCACGAGCCGCGGCCGACGGTGCGGATGACCGTCGCCGACATCGTCGCGCAGTCCTCGAACGTCGGCGCGATCACGCTCGCGCAGCAGCTCGGCTCGAAGCGGCTCTCGTCCTGGGTCGATCGCTTCGGCTTCGGGACCAAGACCGGCCTCGACTTCCCGGGCGAAACCTCCGGGATCGTTCCTCCGCTCGAGCGGTGGTCCGGATCGACGATCGGCACGCTTCCGATCGGCCACGGGATCGCGGTCACGCCGGTGCAGATGGCGGCCGCGTACGCGGCAGTCGCGAACGACGGCGTCTGGCTACAGCCGCACCTCGTTGAGCACGTCGGCGGCCGGGCGGCAGCGCACGTCGACCGGCGGCGGATCCTGACCCACGCCGTTGCGTCGCAGCTCGCGACGATGCTCACCGGTGTCGTCGCGGAGGGAGGCACGGGCCTCGCCGCCGCGGTGCCCGGCTACCACGTCGCGGGCAAGACCGGCACCGCCGCGAAGCCGCTTCCCGACGGCAGCGGCTACTCGACCTCCCGCTACGTCGCGTCGTTCGTCGGGTTCGTCCCGGCGACGAGGCCGCGGCTGGTCATCCTGGTCACCGTCGACGAGCCGACGACCATCTGGGGCGGCGTCGTCGCGGCCCCGGCGTTCCAGGAGTTGGCCCAGTTCGCGCTCCAGTACCTCGAAGTCCCACCGGACAACCCGGAGAACTGACCGCTCGGGGCGAAGAAGGCAGCCCCCCGCCCGGGTGGGGGTTTGGCTCCACCCGCGTTCCCCGCTTCGAGCGTACCCCCGCAGGTGTGCCGGAACAAGACGCGAACCGTCACGAACGTGGAACTTCGCGGGATAGACTCGACCGCCGAGATGCAGCTCGAGCGTTTGATCGCGGCGCTCGCACCGAAGGACGTGGTGGGCCGCGCTCCGGTCGAGCTGACTGACCTCGCATACGACGCGGGGGCGGTCGTGCCGGGCGCGCTCTTCTTCTGCGTTCGCGGTTCGCGCGCGGACGGCCACGACTTCGCCGCCGACGCGGTCGCCCGCGGGGCGGTGGCGCTCGTCGTCGAGCGTCCGCTCGAGCTCGCCGTCCCGCAGCTCGTGGTCGAGGACGTTCGTCGGGCGATGGCGGCTGCGGCCGCCGAGTTCTTCGGCCACCCGACGAACGAGCTCGAGGTCGCCGGCGTCACCGGGACGAACGGCAAGACGACGACCGCGTACCTGCTCTACGCGATCCTCGAGGCAGCAGGCCGGAAGCCCGGACTGCTCGGAACGGTGGAGACACGCGTCGGCGACGAGCGACGCGCGGCGGTGCGCACTACCGCGGAGGCGATCGACCTGCAGCGGACGTTCCGCGAGCTGCTCGACGCCGGGAACGAGAGCTGCGCGCTCGAAGCAACCTCGCACGGCTCCGAGCTGCACCGCCTCGACGGCGTCCGCTTCGCGGCGCTCGTCTTCACGAACCTCACGCAGGACCACCTCGACTTCCACGGCACGATGGAGCGCTACTTCGACGCCAAGCGCCGGCTGTTCGCGCAGGACGTCCCAGCGGCGGTCAACGTCGGCGACGAGTACGGCCGTCGGCTCGCAGCGGAGCTTCCGCAGGCGCTGACGTTCGGCTTCGCGGACGACGCAGAGCTCGGGCCGAGCGCGCTCGACGGGGTCGACCTCAAGCTGCGGGGGCGGTTCAACGTCGAGAACGCGCTCGCCGCGCTCGCCGCGTCGAGGCTGCTCGGGATCGACGACGCTGCCGCACGCGCGGGGCTCGAGTCCGTGCGCGCGGTTCCGGGACGTTTCGAAGAGGTCGACGAAGGCCAACCCTTCACGGTGCTGGTCGACTACGCCCACACGCCCGACGCGCTCGCGAACGTCCTGCGCACGGCGCGCGGGCTGGGCGGACGTGTGATCTGCGTCTTCGGCGCCGGCGGCGATCGCGACCGCGACAAGCGCCCGCAGATGGGTCGAGTCGCGTCCGAGCAGGCGGACCTCGCAATCGTGACCTCCGACAACCCCCGCTCCGAGGACCCGCGCGCGATCATCGAGGAGATCGTCGCCGGTGCCGCCGGGCGTCTCGAGGTCGAGCCCGACCGGCGCCGCGCGATCGAGCTCGCGCTCGAGGAAGCGCAGCCGGGCGACGTCGTCGTGATCGCGGGCAAGGGCCACGAGCAGGGTCAGGAGTTCGCGGACCGCAAGCTGCCGTTCGACGACCGCGAGGTCGCGCGCGAGCTGCTCCGAAGCGCGAAGGTGCAGGCGTGATCCCGCTCACGATCGCCGAAGTCGAGAAGCTCGGCGCCGGACGCGTCGAGGCCACCGGCGAGCGGGTCACCGGCGTCAAGATCGACTCGCGCCTTGTCGAGCCGGGTGATCTCTTCGTCGCGATCGGCGCGGGCAAGGGCTTCCTCGCGGACGCGCGCGCGCGCGGTGCCGCGGCCACGCTCGTGCCGCGAGACGCGTTCGCGGCGATCGGCGCGCTCGGGTCGGCGATCCGGGGGCGAAGCAGCGCGCGCGTCGTCGGGATCACGGGCTCAACCGGGAAGACGTCGACGAAGGACGTCCTGCACGCGCTCTGCTCGCCCGTGGCGCGTACCGTCGCCGCAGAGGCGAGCTTCAACAACGAGCTCGGCGTCCCGCTCACGCTCTGCAGGCTCGAGCCTGGCACCGAGGTCTGCGTGCTCGAGCTCGCGATGCGCGGGCTTGGCCAGATCGCCGCGCTCGCGGAGATCGCACGACCGGAGATCGGCGTGATCACGGGCGTCGGGCCGGTCCACCTCGAGCTCGTCGGGACCGTCGCCGCAGTCGCACAGGCCAAGGCGGAGCTGATCGAGGCGCTTCCCGTGGGCGGCGTCGCGATCGTCCCGTCGGACGTGACCGAGCTCGCTCCATACCTGCGCCGCGAAGACCTCGAGATCAGGCGCTTCGGGCCCGGCGACGTGCTGAGCGCAGAGGTGGAAGGCGAGCGCACGCACGCCGTGCTCTCCGTCGGAGGGCGCGACCTCGAGCTGACCTTCAACTTCGTCGCGCGACACCACCTGCTGAACGCGCTGGCGGCGCTGCACGCCTACGACGCCCTCGGGTTACCGCTCGACCGGGCGCACGAGGGCTCTGAGGCAATCGCGTTTTCGCGCTGGCGCGGCGAGGAGCTGCCCCTCGACGGAGGAGGACTGCTGATCAACGACGCGTACAACGCGAACCCGATGTCGATGTGCGCCGCCCTCGACCATCTCGCCGACCGTGCCGGCCCGCGACGCCGCGTGGCCGTGCTCGGAGACATGGCCGAGCTCGGCCCGGATGCTCCGCGCTACCACCGCGACGTGGGGCGGCACGCCTCCGCGGTGGGCGTCGACGTCCTGCTCACGGTCGGGCCGCTCGCCGAGCACTACGGCGACGGGCAGACGGAGATCCCGTCGGTCCGGAGCGTCGCCGGCGTGGACGACGCGATTGCGGCGCTCGACGAGCTCGTACAGCCGGGCGACTGCGTGCTCGTCAAGGCGTCACGCGCGGTCGGGCTCGAGGTGGTCGCGGAAGCGCTCGCGGGGGCGCGGGTTTGACCCGCGTGATCATCGCCGCGATCGTGGCGATGCTGCTCTCGATCCTGCTGGGTCCGCGCTTCATCGAGTACTTGCGCCGCAAGGAACTCGGACAGTTCATCCGCGAGGAGGGCCCGCAAGGGCACGTCGCCAAGCAGGGCACGCCGACGATGGGCGGGCTGCTGATCATCGTCACGGCGTCGGCGGCGTTTCTGGCGCTCAGCCGCTACTCGGTCGCGGGGCTGACCGTCTTCTTCGCGACGGTCGCGTGCGGGGCGATCGGGTTCCTCGACGACTTCATCAAGCTGACCCATCGGCGCTCGCTCGGCCTTTCGGGCCGCTGGAAGCTCCTGATGCTGCTCGCGATCTCGGCGGTGATCGGTTACGTCTCGCAGAATCGCGACCTGACGACCGAGGTCTACGTGCCGCTCGTCGGCACCGACATCGACCTCTCGTGGTTCTGGTACCCGCTCGTCTTCTTCGTGATCGCGGGCGCCGCGAACGGCGCGAACCTGACCGACGGGATCGACGGGCTCGCCGCCGGCGTCTGCACGATCGCGCTCTTCACGTTCACGGCGATGAACGTGCTCACGTTCGTGCGCGGTGGGCAGCGCGGCGTCGAGAGCATCGCGGCGGTCGACATGGCGACGCTCGGCGCAGCGCTGATCGGAGGCGCGATCGGATTCCTCTGGTACAACGCCTTCCCCGCGGAGATCATCATGGGCGACACCGGGTCGTTCGCGCTCGGCGGGGCACTCGGTGCGTTCGCGCTGATGATGAACACAGAGCTCCTGCTGCTGCTGATCGGCGGGATCTTCGTGATCGAGGCGCTGTCCGTGATCATCCAGGTCTTCACCTTCAAGTACCTCGGCAGACGCGTGTTCCTGATGGCACCGATCCACCATCACTTCGAGATGAAAGCCTGGTCCGAAACAAAAATCATGGTGCGCTTCTGGATCGTGACCGGGATCCTGTGCGCCGCGGCGTTCGCGCTCTACTACCGCTTCTTCTTCGAGTTTCGCCCGGACCTCCTGCGGTGACGCTCCCCGGGAGCGCGCTCGTGCTCGGCCTCGCGCGCTCGGGGCAGGCGGCCGTCTCCGCGCTCGAGCGGCGCGGCGTGCGCGTTGTCGGCGCCGACCGTGAACTCGGGAACGACGACGACGTCTCGCTGCTCGATGGGATGGAGCTGCTCGTCAAGAGCCCCGGCGTGCCGGCCGAGGCGGTCCTCGTCGTCGAGGCTCGCCTCCGTGGGATCCCTGTCTGGAGCGAGCTCGAGCTCGGGTCCCGCGTCCTCGAGAACCCGCTCGTCGCGGTGACCGGGACGAACGGGAAGACGACGACGAGCGAACTGCTCGGCGCAATGCTCGGCGCGCCGGTCGCGGGCAACGTCGGTGTCGCGCTCTGCGAGCTCGACGGGGCCGTCGAGCCGGGCTCGTGGGTCGTCGTCGAGGCGTCGAGCTTCCAGCTCGAGGACATCGACACGTTCCGGCCGCGCGTCGCGGTGTTGCTCAACCTCGAGCCGGACCACCTCGACCGTCATGGCTCGTTCGAGGCGTACTCCACCGCCAAGCTCCGCATCTTCGAGAACCAGGAGCTCGGGGACGTCGCGGTCGTCCCGCGCGGCTTTCGCGCGATCCCGGGCGAGGCTCGCCGCACCGACTTCGAGGCCGACGACCCGCTCCCCGCCCAGCCGCTGATCCCGGGCGCGCACAACTGGGAGAACGCGGTCGCGGCAACTGTCGCCGCCAGGGCCGCGGGCGCGACCGAGGAGGAGATCGGGCGAGCGCTCCGCGAGTTCCCGGGCGTGCCGCATCGGCTCGAGTCCGTCGCCGAGCGCGACGGCGTCCTGTTCGTGAACGACTCGAAGGCGACGAACGTCGCGGCCGCGCTGCGGGCGCTCGCCGCCTACAGCCGGCCACTGCTCCTGATCGCCGGCGGCAGGGCCAAGGGCGAGTCCTTCGACCCGCTCGCCGCAGCGGCGCGCGGGAGGGTCGAGCACGCGTTCCTGATCGGCGAGGCCGCGCCCGAGCTCGCAGAGGCGCTCGGTGAGCTTCCCCACGAGACGAGCCGCGACCTCGGAACCGCAGTGGCCGCCGCCGCCGCTGCGGCACGGCCGGGGGACGTCGTCCTGCTCTCGCCCGCCTGCGCCAGCTACGACCAGTT
>JBDTVA010000022.1:0-9492 GCA_040007455.1 Actinomycetota bacterium
CCTTAGACGCAGTCTTTGAGCCCTTGAGCCTCGGGTAGCGACTCGAGCTTCTTGAGCGTGTTGTTCTCGATCTGGCGGATTCGCTCGCGCGTGACGCCGAACGCCTTCCCGACTTCTTCGAGGGTGCACGGCTGCGCACCCGAAAGCCCGAAGCGCATCTCGATCACCTTGCGCTCGCGGTCGGGGAGCGAGTCGAGCGCGCGGTCGATGTCGCCGCGCCGGAGCGAGAGCGTCGCAGTGTCGTAGGGCGACTCCGCGCTCTCGTCCTCGACGAAGTCGCCGAGCTCCGACTCCTCGTCCTCGCCGATCGGCTTCTCCAAAGAGATGGGGAGCTGAGACATCCGCTTGATCTCCTGCACCTCGTCCGGGGTGATGTCGAGCTCTTCGGCGATCTCCTCGGGCGACGGCTCACGCCCGAGCCGCTGGACGAGCTGGCGCTCGATGTGCACGACCTTGTTCAGCTTCTCGACCATGTGCACCGGGATGCGGATCGTCCGTGCCTTGTCCGCGATCGCACGTGTGACCGCCTGGCGGATCCACCACGTCGCGTACGTCGAGAACTTGAAGCCCTTGCGATAGTCGAACTTCTCGACCGCTCGAATCAATCCAAGGGAGCCCTCCTGGATCAGGTCGAGGAACGTGAGCCCCCGGCCGAGGTACGACTTCGCGATCGAGACGACGAGGCGCAGGTTGGCCTCGATCATCTGCGTCTTCGCCGCCATGTCGCCGCGTTCGATCCGCTTCGCGAGGTAGACCTCCGCGTCCGCGGTCAACAGCGGCACCTTCCCGATCTCGCGCAGGTAGAGCCGCAGCGAGTCGAGCGAGGGCTCGACGGTCAGGTCGAGCTTGGGTGAGACCTTTTCCTCTTCGGGCTCCGGCTGCTCGTGCGGTGGGCGCTTGTGAATCTCGCCTTCGAGCAGCTCGACGCTGTGGTCGATGAGGTAGGTGTAGAAGTCCTCGATCTGCTCCTTGGTCAGCTCGACTTCTTCGAGCCCCGTCGCGATCTCGTCGTAGTTCAGAAACCCCTTCTCGATGCCGTCCTGAACGAGCTTCTGAAGCTCCTCAACTTCCGGGAGCGAGATGTCGACGGTGAGCATGGACCTCCTCGCGCGGGGACGGAGAAAAAACGACGCCTAAAGACACGCAAAGAGCCGGCGCGAATCCCCCGGCTCACCCTCTCAACGGCGCTGATCTTACACCGGTTCTTCACGAATCACTAGAGGTTTTCTTACGGCACGCACACGACTTCTCCGACGTCCTCCCCGTGCGCGTTTCGGACCGCCACCCGGGCGAACTCGTCGGGCAGTTCCAGGCCGAGTCGGCCGAAGAACGCGTGCAGTGCGGGCCGCATCGGGCGATGGCTGCCGTCCTCCACCTTCAGCGCGATGCCCAGGCCGTCGCCGTCGGACGCGCACATCAGGCCCTCGGCACCGCCCTTTGCGATCCAAAGAGGGAGGGCGCGCATCAGCTCGGTGTCGGCCTGGCCGGCCCCGCCGATCAGCTCGGGGTAGGCCCGCATCGCCTCGGCGATCCGCGCGCCGCCGGGAAGGCCCGCGACCCGCGAGAACGCGCCGGCCGTCCGCTCGAGGGAGAGGGCAAAGGTGACGACGCCGCAGCCGTCGACCGCGGTCGACATGGAGTCCTCGTGCACCTCCGCCGCCTCCGCGTGCGCCGCGGCCATCGCGCGCTGGACGCGGTGCGCCCCGTGCCGATACCCCTCCGAGCGCCACCCGCGGGCGCGGCAGAGCGCGAGCATGCCGGCGTGCTTCCCCGAGCAGTTGTGGTGGAGCGGGTCGGGCGGCCGGCCCTCCTGGATCCCGCACTCGAGCTCCCGCTCGCGCGCCGGCGCCTTGGCGAGGAGCCGCCGAACGGCGTCGAGCTGCGCCGGCTCCGCCTGGTGTGAGGCGCAGGCGATCGCGATCGCGCGCGGCTCGAGGTCGTCGCGGGCGCGCACGAGCGGCAGCGCCTGGATCGGCTTCGACGAGGAGCGCAGGAAGGAGACGAGCCGCGGGTCGCCCGCCTGCTCGACGACCGCCCCGTCGCGCCACGCGACCGCGTGGACTCGGTGCCGGGCCTCGACGACCGAGCCGCGACGCACCACGACTTCGATCGGGCCCATTGACGGAACCCTACTGCGGCGATAACGTCCGGCGATCGTCGAACGTCCGGCCATTCCCGACTATTCGCTCGAGGACGTGCTCGAGGTCCGCTCGCAGGAGCAACTGCACGCCGTGGCCGATCCCACGCGCCGCCGCATCCTCTCGCTCCTGCGCGAGCGCGCGGCCTCGACGACCGAGCTCGCCGAGGCCCTCGGGCAGCCGAAGGGGACGGCCGCGCACCACGTCAAGGTGCTCGAAGAGGCGAAGCTGATCCGCGTCGTGCGCACGCGCAAGGTGCGCGCGATGACCGAGAGCTACTACGGCCGACTCGCGCGCCTGTACCGGATCGTCGCGGACGACTCCGAGCCCTACGACCCGGCGGGGATGGGAGCGCTGATGCTCCGCCAGGCCGCGGACGAGGTCGCGCCGGACGCGGGCAAGGAGGACGACCCGTCGAGCCTCGTCGTCGTGCACGCCCGGGTGGCGAACCGTGACGCGCGCCGGTTCGCGCAGCGCCTCGAGGAGCTCGCGAGCGACTTCCAGTCGCACGGCGACGACGACGGGCGCGTGTTCGGCTTCGTCGCGGGCGTCTACGCGACCGACCTGCGCGACCTGCCGAAAAAGCGGAAGAAGAAAGGAACGAAGAAGCGGTGAGAGCGTTCTGGCCCTCCGGCGGGCTCTGGCGGCACCCCGACTTCCTGAAGCTGTGGTCCGCAGAGACGATCAGCCAGTTCGGCTCGCAGATCGGCGGCTTCGCGATGCCCCTCGTCGCGATCATCACGCTCGAGGCGAGCCCACTCGCCGTCTCGGCGCTCCTCGTCGTCGAGTTCGCGCCGTTCCTGCTGATCTCACTCCCCGCCGGCGTGTGGGTCGACCGGCTGCCGCGCCGCCCGATCCTGATCATCGGCGACTTCGGCCGCGCGCTCCTGCTCGTGACGATTCCGATCGCGTACGTCTTCGACGCGCTGACGATGGGGCAGCTGCTCGTGGTCGGCTTCCTGTTCGGGGTCTGCACGGTCTTCTTCGACGTCGCGTACCAGTCGTACCTCCCGTCGATCGTGAACCGCGAGCAGCTCGTCGATGGGAACTCCAAGCTCGAGATCAGCCGGTCGTCCGCGCAGCTCGGCGGCCCCGCGGTCGCAGGCGTGCTCGTCGACACGATCAAGGCGCCCTTCGCGATCCTCGCCGACGCGATCAGCTTCGTCGTGTCAGGTCTGTTCGTGCTGCGAATCCGCAAGGTCGAGGAGCACGTGCCGACGCGCGCGGAGCGCAAAGAGTCGAAGACGAGCATGCGTAGCGAGCTCGGCGAGGGACTGCGTTGGGTGCTCGGCAACCCGTACCTGCGGACGATCTCCGCCTCGACCGCGACGTTCAACCTGTTCGGGTCGATGATGTGGGCGATCCTGACGATCTACCTCGTCCGGACGCTCGAGATGAGCCCCGCGCTGATCGGGATCATCTTCGCGATCGGCCAGGCGGGCTATCTGCTCGGCGCGCTGACCACGAACCGGATTTCCGCGAGGATCGGCGTCGGCCCGGCGATCATCGTCGGCGCGCTGTGCGGCATCTCGCAGCTGCTCGTCCCGCTCGCACCGCAGGACTCACGCGGCGCGATCCCGTTCCTGGTCGTCTCGGGGCTGATCGTCGGCTTCGGCGTCGTCCTCTACAACGTGACACAGCTGAGCATGCGTCAGGCGATCACGCCTGAGCGCTTGCAGGGTCGGATGAACTCGGTGATCCGGTTCATCGTCTGGGGCGTGATGCCGATCGGGCAGCTGACCGGCGGCGGGCTCGCGACCGTCTTCGACCTCCGCACGGCGATCTGGGTCGGCGCGATCGGCTCTGCGCTCGCGTGGGTGCCGTTGATGTTCGGCCCGTTGCGGACGCTCAAGACGGTTCCCGACGTCGGGCAGGACGGGCCGCGTCCGGGGGACATCGACACCGTGCCGATCGCGCCGGGCCCCCTGCCAGTGCCCGAAGAGCCGTAGGGCTACCCTGACCGGGTGCCCGAGCTGCCCGAGATGGAGGCGTGGCGGCGCCAGCTGAACGACCTCGTGTCGGCGTTCCCGATCGAGAAGGCCGGGCCGGCGCACGTCGCGACGCTGAAGACGATCGACCCGCCGCTCGCGACGCTCGAAGGTCGCCGCCTGGTGGGTGCGGAGCGCCGTGCGAAACGACTGCTGCTCCCGACCGACGACGGCGAGCTCGTGCTGCTCGTTCATCTGATGACGGCCGGACGCCTTCGCTACCTGCTCGCCGGCGAGAAAGGACCCAAGGTGCCGGCGTTCCAGCTCGTCTTCGAAGGCGGCGCGCGACTCGTCTTGACTGAGGCCGGCTCGAAGAAGCGCGCCGGCGTGTGGCTGCTGACGCCCGAGCAGGCCGAGGCAGAGCTCGCGCACCTCGGCCCGGAAGCGCTCGGGCTGGGCGCGGACCGGCTGGCCGAGATCTGTGCGGCCGAGTCGCGGCGACTGCACTCGCTCCTGCGCGACCAGAAGCTGATCGCGGGCATCGGCCGTGCGTGGGCGAACGAGATCCTCCACGAGGCGAAGCTCTCTCCGTACGCGCTCGCTCCCGACCTCTCGCGCGACGAGGTCGAGCGCCTGGCGACTGCGATCGACACCGAGCTCGCGCGCGGGCTCGCGCTCCGGGAGCAGGGCGCGAAGGACGACAAGACGTATCGCGTGCACAAGAAGCTCGGCGAGCCGTGCGACGTGTGCGCGACGCCGATCGCGCAGGTCGACTTCGAGGAGCACACGATCTTCTACTGCCCGCAGTGCCAGACGGGCGGGCGCATCCTCAAGGACCGTCGGCTCTCGCGCCTCCTTCGCTAACGCTCCGCTTCCCAGGCGTCGACGAGCGCGAGCACGTGTCGGCGCTGCACGTCGGAGAAGTCCGCCATCTGCTCGACGAGCCGGCGTGCCTCCGCTGGGTCGTCGTTCTGCACAGCGGCTTCGAGGTGTTCGCGAAGCGCGACGGGCTGACGGAGCTGGCGCCGAAGCCAGCGGAGCAGGCTGACGCGGGACGCGGAGACCGGCACTAGGCGGGTAGGCAGACGAGCAGACGGCCGCCTTCGAGCTCGACGGTCCCGCCGATCGCGCGGACGACGCGCAGCGCGATCAGCGCACCAAGGTCGCGCGCCTCCTGCCCCAGCAGGATCGGTGCTGCGGCTTCGGTAATCGGCGCGATCGCGATCTCCGGCCCGGCGACTGCAACGTCGAGCTCCTGCAGACCGCCGTGGCGCAGGGCGCAACGTGCGAACTGCCGGAGCGCAGTCTCCGCGGCGTCACGATCGACGCGGACGGGCGCGCCGCTGCCCTCCGCACGTGTTCCCTCGACCGCGCCTGCGGCGTTGCGCGCGAGCTCGAGCGAGTCGACCTCCTGGACGTTCGGTTCCCAGCGTCCGCTCTCGATCCGGGCGACGAGCCCGACGTCCTCGAGCAGCTCGGCGAGCTGGTTGCTCGCCGCGACCATCATCTGGACGTACTTGTCCGCCGGGTCACCGAGCGGCGTGCGCTGGAGCGTGCGGGCGAAGCCCGACACCGTTGCGAGCGGCGTGCGCAGGTCGTGGACGGCCAGCGAGACCAGCCGCGCGAACGTATCCTCAGTCGAAGCCATGGACGCGAGCCGGAACCTTCTCACACCGGACCTGCAGGCCTCCTTGCCGGACGTTCGGATCGGCCTGTCGCGCGCCGGCGTGACGCGCGTCCAGAAGGCGATCCGGCTGCGGTTCGGCGGCGTGGAGAAACTGATCCCGGCCGAGATCGACTGCACCGTCGACCTCGATCCGGCGCAGAAGGGCGTCCACATGTCGCGCTTCCCCGAGCTCTTCGAGGAGGCGATCGACGAGGTCGTGATCGGCGAGTCGTTCCTCGTCGAGGAACTGGCCGAGCACATCGCGCAGCACGTCGTCGAGCGGCAGCGGGCGGGCCGCGCCGAGGTGCGCATCGTCACCCGCTACCCGCGGGAGCGCAGGACGCCCGTGACCGGGCTCCCGACGCAGGAGCTGATCACGCTGATCGGGATCGCGGCGGCGACGGAGCGCGGGACGCGACGGGTCGTCGGCGTCGAGGCGCCGGGGATCAACGCGTGCCCATGCGCGCAGGGGCTCGTCCGCGGGCGCGCATCGGAGCGCCTCGCGGAGGCCGGCTTCGACGAGGGCGACGTCGAGCGGATCCTCGAGCTCGTGCCGCTCGCGACGCACAACCAGCGCGGACTCGGGACGCTCTACGTCGGGACGCGAACGACCGTCAACGCGGAGCAGCTCGCCGACGTGGTCGAGGGATCGATGAGCGCGCCGGTGTATGCACTGCTGAAGCGCCCTGACGAGCTGTTCGTCGTCGAGCATGCGCACCTGCAGCCGCGCTTCGTCGAGGACTCCGTCCGTTTCTCGCTCGCCGGCGCGCTAGAGCGCTACCCCGAGCTCGGCGACGGCGACTTCCTGCTGGCGCGGCAGGTCAACTTCGAGACGATCCACGATCACGACGTCCTCGCCGAGCGCTACGGCACGGTCGGCGAGCTCCGGGCCGAGCTCGACTCGAGCGAGCCTGCGCCGCGCCACACGGAGCTGCGCGACTGGCTTTCGATTAGCGCTTGAACATCGCCGCGAGCTGCACGCGCGGCTCGCGGTGTGCGAACAGGCGCTTGATGTTCTCGCGGTGCAGGAAGAGGATCGCCGCGGCGGCGAGGAACGTCACGATCCGCACCGGCCACGACTCGGCGAGCGCGAAGGCGAACACCGGCAAGGAGAGCGCAGCGGCCATCGACGCCACCGACACGTAGCGCGCGACCAAGAACGTCACCAGCCAGACGATGAGCGCGCCGAGCGCGACGAGCGGCGCGAGGCCGATCATCATCCCGCCCGTCGTCGCCACTGCCTTGCCTCCCTTCTCGAACTTCAGGAAGACGGGTCGCGCATGTCCCACGATCGCGGCGAACCCCGCGAGCACGCCGGCGACGTCGTCGACGAGCAGCGATGCGACGACCACCGGCACGAGCCCCTTCAGGACATCCACGACGATCGTGGGCACACCGAGCTTCCACCCCATCGCGCGCCAGACGTTCGTCGCGCCGATCGAGTGTGACCCCACACGGCGGATGTCGATCCTGCGGAAGATGCGGACGAGCCAGTAGCCCGTCGGGACCGACCCGGCGAGGTAGCCGCCGAGCACGGCGGCGAGGTAGCTCACTTCAGGGGGATCTGGTAGCTGGAGACCCAGTCGTTCACGGTCGTCCAGTCGAGGTTGTCGAAGAACCTGTCGATGTACGTCGCTCGGTCGGTCCGGTAGTCGAGGAAGTACGCGTGCTCGTACACGTCGAGCGCGACGAGCGGCGTCGCATTCCAGATCGGATACGTGTTCTGCGCGTCGCCGATGTAGTTGAAGAGGCGAGCCTCGTCCCAGTCGTACGCGGTCCACGCCCACCCGCGCGCCGCGAGCCCGGTCGCCTTCAGGTCGGCGCGCCACTCCTGCGCCGAGCCGAAGTCGCGCTCGACGAGCTGCCCGAACGCCCCGTCGGGGTCGCCTCCCATCCCGCCCAGGTGCTCGAAGTAGAGCTCGTGGTTCTTGATCCCGCCGACCGCGAAGGTCAGCTCGACCTTGAGCACGCGGAGCCGCGAGTAGACCTGGTTCGCCGCGCCGAGGTCGACCTCGCCGAGCTCGCGGAGGATCTCGTTCCGCTTGTTCACGTAGCCCTCGTACAGCTTGTAGTGGGCTTCGACGGACTCGCGCGAGATGCCGTCGAGCTCGAGGAGGGCGGGGTTCAGCTCGCGGGGGATGATCTCTTCGAACGCGGGCCCGGGCATCGATCTCCTTCGGTCGGGGGGCGGGATGCGCGCGGCGGAGCATAACGGTTAGCCTCAGCAGCGACCCGCGACGAGGGAGGCTGAGACATGGCGCACGAGGTTCCCGCGCTCCCGTACGACTACGCCGCGCTCGAGGCTGCGATCGACGAGCAGACGATGCGCATCCACCACGACAAGCATCACCAGGCGTACGTGGACAACCTGAACGCCGCGCTCGCCGGAACGGAGTGGGCGGACACGCCGATCGAGGAGCTGCTGCAAAACCTCGACTCGCTCCCCGAGGACAAGCGCACCCCGGTTCGCAACAACGGCGGCGGCCACTACAACCACACGCTCTTCTGGCAGTGGATGAGCCCGGACGGCGGCGGCGATCCACCCGACGGCGCGCTGAAGGACGCGATCGAGCAGTCGTTCGGCGACGTCGCTTCCCTCAAGGCAAAGCTGAACGACGCGGGCGTGAAGCGCTTCGGCTCGGGCTGGAGCTGGCTCGTCCGGGGTGCCGACGGCTCGCTCTCGGTCGAGTCGACACCGAACCAGGACACACCGTTGATGGAGGGCCGGACGCCGATCCTCGGGATCGACGTCTGGGAGCACGCGTACTACCTCCGGTACCAGAACCGCCGCCCGGACTACCTCGGCGCCTGGTGGGACGTCGTCAACTGGGGGACCGTCCAGGACCGGCTCGGCTAAGCCGAAAACTGAAACCGGAAGCCGCCTCCCTGCGTAGAAATGGGGAACGTGGCCACCATCGCCCTTCAGGGCGCCTTGCCGCCTGCGCCCGGCTCAGCCAGGATCCGAGAAGTGGCCGAGCACGAGCTGACCGACTCAGAGCTGCTGCTCCGGGTCGGGCACGGGGACGGCGGGGCGTTCGAGACGCTGTACCGACGCTACGCGCGCCCCGTCTTCGGGCTGGCGTTACGGCGGCTCGGCGACCGGACGCGCGCGGAAGAGGCCGTGCAGGAGACGTTCACGTCGGTCTGGCGTTCGGCCCGCACCTACAAGCCCGAGCGCGGCCCCGGCGCGCCGTGGCTCTACGCCGTCGCACGGAACGCGATCGTCGACGGCGCGCGTAGCCGCGTCGATCCGGTCGTCGCGGACCCGCGCGACGAGCCCTCCGGTGACGCCGGGCCGCTGGAGCGCGCCGAGCAGAGCTGGACGTCGTGGCGCGTACACCGCGCGCTCGAGGAGCTGCCGGACACCGAACGTGCCGTCGTCGAGCTCGCCTACTGGAAGGGACTCTCGCAGAGCGAGATCGCGGAGCGCTTGCAGATCCCGCTCGGAACCGTCAAGACGCGAACCCGCAGCGGCCTGCACCGGCTCGCCGACCTGCTGGAGGGAGAGTTCTCGTGAGCGGGCCGAACTTCGACGAGCTCATCGGCGATCTCCCGCCCGACGAGCGCGAGCGCCTGCGCCGCGTGCACGAGCTGCTCGTCGCCGCCGGCCCGCCGCCCGAGCTGCCACAGCTGCTCTCTTCGCCGCCCGTGCGCGCGCTGCGGCGGCGCCGCGCGGCTGCACTGCTCGTCGCCGCTGCGCTCGCACTCGCCGCGTTCGGCGCGGGGTGGCTCCTCCGCGGAACGAACGACGAGTTCCAGG
>JBDTVA010000023.1:0-9353 GCA_040007455.1 Actinomycetota bacterium
GTGAGCGTGTCGCCGACGCGGAGCTCGGAGACGTCCTTGAGCCCGGTGATCACGTAACCGACCTCTCCTGCAGTGAGCGCGTCGACCGGGCTCATTACCGGCGCCATGAAGCCGATCTCCTGCGCCTCGAAGCGCGTGCCCATCGCCATCGCGCGGAGCCGCTCGCGCGGACGGAAGACGCCGTCGATCACGCGGACGAACGCGACGACACCGCGGTATTGATCGTACGAGGAGTCGAAGATGAGCGCGCGTGCGGGTGCGTCGGGATCGCCGGTCGGCGGCGGAATCCGCTGGACGATCGCGTCCAGCAGCTCCGGGACGCCCTCACCGGTCTTCGCCGAGATGCGCAGGACGCGCTCGGGCGTGTCGCCGATCAGCTCCGCGACCTCGCTCGCGGCACCGTCAGGGTCGGCCTGCGGCAGGTCGATCTTGTTCACGACCGGCACGATCTCGAGGTTGTTCTCGATCGCCAGGTAGGCGTTCGCGAGCGTCTGCGCCTCGGTGCCCTGGGCCGCGTCGACGACCAACACGGCGCCCTCGCACGCCTGCAGCGACCGCGAGACCTCGTAGGTGAAGTCGACGTGGCCCGGCGTGTCGATCAGGTTGAGCTCGTGGCCCTTCCAGGTCACGCGAACCGCCTGCGCCTTGATCGTGATCCCCCGCTCGCGCTCGAGGTCCATCGAGTCGAGCACCTGCGCGCGCATGTCGCGCTTCGAGACGGCGTGGGTCAGCTCGAGGATGCGGTCGGCGAGCGTCGACTTGCCGTGGTCGATGTGCGCGATGATCGAGAAGTTGCGGATGCGTGATTGGTCCATGGCCTCAAGGGCGCCGGAACCGCGCCCGCAACGAGAGTAGCGTGTCGATCTCGCGCACCCCGAGCAGCCGGCAGGTGACGAGATAGGCGACCCCGCCTGCGGACACCCCGCCGCCGACCGAGACGAGCTGGCCGACGAAGCCCTGGCCGAGCGCGTCGTCGAGCGCCCACCAGACCCCGTAGGCGACGGCGCCGAGCACCGCGGACGCGGCGGTGATCCGAAGCACCGCTCCGCCCGTGCGCCCGAGCTCCAGACGGCCGAGGCGCCGGCGCAGCAGGAGCACGAGCGCGAGCGCTCCGGCGATGTTCGCGATCGAGATCGCGAGCGGCACGCCCCAGACGCCGACCCGGTAGAGGGCCACGTAGAGCAGGCCGTTGAAGATCAGGTTGCCGCCTGCGACGAGCGTCGGGATGCGCGGTGCCTGAAGGCTGAAGAACGCCCGGTTCATGAGCAGCATCGCCCCGTTGAACGCGAGCCCGAGCGAGAACGCGGCGAGCGCGCTCGCGACGATCGGCGTCTGGTCGGGCGTGAACTCGCCGCGCTGGTAGACGAGGCGCACGATCGGCTCGGCAAGCACGGCGCACACCACGCTGGCCGGCACGAGCAGGAACGCGATCTGCCGCAGACCCGTCGCAACCGTCGCGCGAAAGCCGTCCCAGTCGGCTCGCGTGGACAGCCGGGAGAGCGCCGGGAAGAGGACTGTCGCGACCGCCACCGAGAACATCCCCTGCGGCAGCATGTAGATGCGAAAGGCCTTGTCGATCGCGTTCGGAGCGATCGTGGGGTCGATGTACACCGACGCGACGAAGGTGCCGATCACCGCGTTCAGGTTGATCAGGCCCAGGCTGACCGTGACGGGAACCATCAGCTTGAAGACACGGGCGACGGCAGGGTCGCGCCAGTCGAGCGCGAGCCGCAACCGCCCGTCGAGCCCTCGCAGCCACGGCACCGGCAGCAACACCTGCACGACCGTCCCGATCACGATCGACACCGCGTAGACGTAGAGTTCGGCGTCGGTCGTCTGCGCCTGCGGGACGCCGATCACGAGCCCGGCGATGATCACGAGGTTCCACGCGACCGGCGTCAGCGCGGGGATCGCGAACTCCTCGTACGAGTTCAGGACGCCGACGATGATCCCCGAGACGCCGAGCAGGACGACGATCGGGAAGAGGATCTGCGACAGCGTGACCGTGAGATCGTCGTAGCCGTTCGTGAGCGGCGGCATGATCAGGGGCGCGAGCAGGATGAAGACCGCGGTCACGGCGCTCAGGCCGAGGAGTAGGAGCCAGAGGAGCGTCGAGGCGACGCGCCACGCCCGCGCACGCTCGCCCTTCTCGAGCAACTCGCTGAACACGGGGACGAACGCGCCTGAGAGAGCGGCGTCCGCGACGAGGACGCGAATCAGGTTCGGGATCTGGAACGCGACGGTGAACGCGTTGATCGGGCCCCGGGAACCGAAGTAGTAGCCCGCGACCATCTCGCGGATCAACCCGAGGACGCGCGAGATTCCCGTCGCGACGGAGAAGATCGCCGCAGACCACGCCAAACGCCGGCCCGGGCGCCGCTTCTCCACGCGGCGAGTATACGAGGGCGCCTGCTACGATCCTGCCGCCCGCTCAGCGGGCCTTTTCACGCTATGGCAAACATCAAGCAACAGAAGAAGCGCGTCCGGATCGCCGCCCGCCAGCGGCTCGAGAACCTGCGCTACCGCTCGACGATCAAGACGCTCACGAAGCGCCTCGAGCGCGTCACGCAGGAGGGCGGCAAGACCGTGGCCGACGAGCATCGCGAGCTCGTGCGCTGGATCGACCGCGCCACAGCTCGCGGAGCGCTGCACCGCAACGCCGCCGCGCGCAAGAAGTCGCAGGCGGCGCGGCTGGTCTCCGGCAAGCGCTCCTAGGCCGCCTGCGCGCGGCCGCGCGTCACGTCGACGAGCGCCCGCTCCAGCTCGAGATCGCCCGGCAGGCGCGAGCCCCCCTTGAGCGCGAGGTCGAGCTCGGCGAGGCGGACCGAGGCGTCGCGCAACTCGTCCTCGGTGAAGCCTTCCGCCTGCCGCACGAGCTTCTGCACGTAGTACGGGTGTCGCTTCAGGCGCGACGCGACCTCCTGGCTCGAGCAGCCCTCGGCGAGGAGACGCTTGCACTCCTGCAGGCGAGCGAGGTGCCGCGCGACAGCACCGACGAGCCGAGGCGCGACGTCGCGTCGAGGTGACGACTCGCGCTCGAACGACGCCTCCGTCGCGGCGAGCACCGCAGCGACGTCGCGCCTGCCGATCGCGTCGGTGAGCGTGAACGAGGGCATCTCGCCGAACGGGACGACGAGCTCGCGCACCGACTCCCAGTCGACGGGATCGCCGCCCGCCCACGTGGCGAGCTTCGCGACCTCGTTCGCGAGATGGTGCAGGTCCGGCTCGAGTCCTTCCGGCACGACGGCGTCGACGAGCGACCGCGCGAGGTCGCGGTCGACCCGCTGCCCGTTCGCCGCGAACTGCTGGACGATCCACTCGACGATCTTCTTGCGGTCGACGTCGTAGACGAGCACCTCGCCGAGCTTCGCGACCGACTTCAGGAGCGCCGAGTCCTTGCGGAGCTCGCCCGCCACGAGCGCGAGCACGACTCCGGGGGTCGGGTCGGCGGCGTATGCGGAGACCGCCTTCGCGTCCTCGGCCTTCCACCGCTCGACCTCCTCGACGACGACGAGGCGCTCGCTGCCGAAGAGCCCGAGCGAGTTCGAAGCGGCGACGGCGTCGGCGCCGGAGGTGTCGTGCGCGGCGAGCAACTCGACGCCGTCCGCGTCGAAGCGGTCGCGGAGCCGGCGCAGCGCCCGCTCGATCTTCGGCCGGTCCGAGCCGGTCAGGAGGTAGAGCGGCTTGAGCTCGTCGGCCACGGCGCAAGCCTACTCAGCGCTCCGACCGGACCCAGAGCCGCGTGCCGTCGGACTCGACGACGACCCGGCCGTCGAGGTCGGTGCGGTAGAGCCGCAGGCCCGGCGCCTGGTCGAGCGCCCAGAGCGTGGACGGCGTCGGGTGGCCGTAGTCGTTGCCGAGCCCGACCGAGATCACAGCGACCTTCGGTCGCAGCCGCTCGAGGAGCTCGCGCAGGCCCTCATCGGCGGAGCCGTGGTGGGCGACCTTGAGGATCTCGACCGGTGGCGGGTCGAGCGGCAGCGTGACCGGCGACTCGGCGTCGGCCGTGAGCAGCAGGTCGACCTCGCCGTACGAGATGAGCAGGATCGTGGCGAGCAGGTTCGGATCCTCGCCGGGGAATCCCGGCCCGTCGGGCCAGAGCACGGCGACCCGGAGCCGCCCGATCCGGAACGCGCGGCCGGCTCGCGCGGCGACGACCCGCACTCGCCGGCGTCGAACCTCGTCCATCGCCGCCCGCTCCTCGGGGCCTGTCGTGGCGAGCCGCGGGTCGAGGACGAACCCGACGCGCAACTTGCGCAGCACGTCGGCCGCGCCTCCAACGTGGTCGCGCTGCGGATGCGTGAGGACGAGCGCGGTCAGCCGCCTGATGCCCAGGCGGCGGAGCTGGTCGGCGACGCGCGCGTCCGGCGGGCCCTGGTCGACGAGCAGCCTCACGCCGGGTGCCTCGACGAGGCAGCCGTCTCCCTGTCCCACGTCGAGAAACGTGATGCGGAGCCCGGCCGGCGGCGGGGGTGGATCGGGTCCTGCGCGCGCGACCCAGGCGACGAGCGCGAGGGAGGACATTGCGAGGAGGACGAGCGCACGCAGCGGACGCGGCGCGCGAAGCCGCGCAAAGACGACCACGGACAGCGCCGCAGCGACCAGCGCCACGAGCGCCCTCGCCGACGACAGCTGCGCGAACGGCAACCGGGCGACGGCCTTCGCGCACGCGATCAGGTACGCGGCGAGCCACCCGTCGACCCACGCGAGCACGTACGCGGCGGACGGTGCGACCGGCGCGAGCAGGCCCGCGACGAGCGCGAGCCCGAGCAACCCGCCGACGACCGGCGCCGCGAGCGCGTTCGCGAGCACCGAGTAGATCGGGACCGCGTCGAACTGCAACCAGAGGATCGGTGCGGTCGCGAGCCCGCACACCGTGGACACCGAAAGGACGACCGCGAGCACCCGCGGGATCGGGTATCCCTCCAGTACGCGCAGGAGCGGCGGGGTCCCAAGGAAGATCGCCGCGACAGCGACGAAGGAGAGCTGGAACCCCGGCTCGAGCAGCGCGTAGGGGTTCCACGCGAGCAGGACGGCCGCGCCCGCCAGGAACAGCCACCAGCGGTCGCGGTCCCGCGCGGTGAGCCAGGCGATCGAGGCGAGGGCTCCCGCGACGCCCGCGCGGACGACCGAGGGCTGCCAGCCGACCGCGAGCACGTACGCCGCGATCGCGAGCAGGATCAGCACCTCCGTCGCGCGCCGCGACAGTCGAAGCAGCCACGCGAGGAGCGCCACGCCGCCCGCGAGCAGCGCGACGTTCTGGCCGGAGACGGCCAGCAGGTGGTACAGGCCGGATGCGCGGAACGCGTCACGGACGTCGTCACTCAGCCCCTCGTCCTCGCCGAGCACGACGCCTGCGAGCACGGCGCGTCGCTGACCGTCGATGCCGTCCAGGCCTCGAACCAGCGCGCGGCGCAGCCGGTCGGCGAAACCGCCCACCCCACCACGCGCGCCGACCACGCGCCACTCGTTCGCGCGCAGCAGGACGTGCACGCCGCGCCGGCGCAGGAACGTGCGCTCGTCGAAGTCGTCGCCGCGCTCGGGCTCCGCGATCTGACCTAAGAGCTCGAGCTCGGCCCCTTGCGGCGGTGCGCGGCCCGGGGGCAGCTCCAGCTGCACCGTCTCGGACACCACCCGCCCGCGGAAGCGCAACACCCGCGCGGCGACGCGAACCTCGTACTGCCCGCGGCGCGCAGGGCCGGTCACGACGACGACCGCGTCGCCGCCGGCCCCGACGTCGCGCAGGAGGACGCTGCGATCGAGCGCGTCGAGCCTCGCGCTCCCCCACCACCACCCGACGAGCACAAGGGCCAGGGCGAGCAGCACGAGCCGGGCGTTCGGCTCGGACACCGTCGCGAGCCCTGCGACAGCGGCGACCGCGAGCGCAACGACGAGCACGCTCGATCCGCGAGACACGTTCGCGAACGCGAGGCCGCCGACGAGCGCGCCCGCGAGCAGGTGCGGCCGCCAGTGCAGGAGCAGGCGCCTCACGGGGCGACGAGCTCCGACAGCTGCTCGAGGCGCGCCGGTCCGATCCCCGGGATCGCGTCGAGCTCCCGCACGGAGCTGAACGCGCCGTGCTTCTCGCGGTAGTCGAGGATCTTCTGCGCGGTGACGGGTCCGACGCCGGGAAGCGCGTCGAGCTGCTCGACGGTCGCGCTGTTCAAGTGCACCGGTCCGCTTGACGCCTCTCCGGACGCCGGCGCCGCGCCCGGACGTGCACGCGCGGGAACGACCACCTGCTGCCCGTCGGAGACGAGGGCGGCGAGGTTGATCAGCGCGAGGTCGGCCTTCCGCGTCGCGCCCCCGGCACGGGCGACAGCGTCGGCGACGCGCTTGCCCCGCGCGAGGCGGTAGAGCCCCGGCAGCTGCACGGCGCCCACGACGTGCACGACGACCGGAGGGGCGGGCGCCGCGCGGATCGGCTCCGCGCCCAGCGCGACGCCGGCATCGGTCGACGAGGTCGCCGCGCCCGCGCCGAGCAGGAACCGCCCTGCCACAACTAGAACGACGAGGAGCAGCGCCGCGGCGGCGAGCGCGTTCGTTCGCGAGACCGAGAGCTCCGGCATGTCACCAAGCGTGGCGACAGAACCGTCACACGTGTGTGACGGGTTCGTGCCGGATGTGCGTCAGTTCGTCCCGGGGGACCCGAGCACGATGTTGACGAGCTTCTGCGGCACGACGATCGTCTGCCGCACCTCCGCACCGTCGATGAAGCTGCGCACGCGCTCGGACTCCCGCGCGGCGGCAACGAGCTCGTCCTCCGACGCGTCGGCCGGCACCTCGACCCGGTCGCGCACCTTCCCGTTGACCTGCACGACCAGCTCGAACGTCGCGCGCTCCAGGAGCGACGTGTCGGCGGCCGGCCACGGCTCCGCCCACAGCCGCTCGCGGCCCAGCCGCTGCCACAGCTCTTCCGTCACATGCGGGGCGTAGGGCTGGAGCAGCGACACGGCCGTCTCGGCCGCGAAGCGAGCTTCCTCGCCGTGCGGTTCGCGGGACAGCTCGTTGACGAGCTCCATCACGGCCGAGATCGCAGTGTTGAACGCGTACCGCCGCCCGATGTCGTCGGTGACCTTCGCGATCGTCGCGTGCGTCTTCCTCGCGAGCGCGCCGTCATCCCCGCCGGCGGGAGGCGCGTTCTGTGCGACGTCGTTGACGATCCGCCACAGCCGCCGCACGAAGCGCGCCATCGCCTCGACACCCTCCGGGGTCCACTCCATGTCCTGGTCGGCAGGCCCGATGAACAGGATGTAGAGCCGGACGGGATCGGCGCCGTACTGCTCGACGTAGTCGTCGGGACCGACGGCGTTGCCGGCGCGCTTCGAGATCTTCGTGTTGTCGACCGTGACCCAGCCGTTCGAGTAGAAGCTCGCGAACGGCTCGCGGAAGCCGAGCATCCCCAGATCGTTGAGCACCTTGACGAAGAAGCGTGCGTAGATCATGTGCATCGTCGCGTGGTCGACACCGCCGATGTAGAGGTCGACGGGGTTCCAGTAGTCGACGATCTCGCGGTCCCAGGGTTCGTGATCGTTGTGCGGGTCGCAGTAGCGCAGGAAGTACCAGGACGAGTCGACAAAGGTGTCCATCGTCTCGGTCTCGCGCTTGGCCGGTCCGCCGCACTTCGGGCACGTCACGTTCACCCAGTCCTCGGCCTGCGCGAGCGGCGGCTTGCCCTTCGGCTTGAAGTCCTCGATCTCCGGCAGCACGACGGGCAGCTCGCTCTCGGGAACGGGCACGATCCCATCGGTCTCGCAGTAGACGACGGGGATCGGGCAGCCCCAGTAGCGCTGCCGCGACCAGCCCCAGTCGCGCAGGCGGTAGTTGACCGCGAAACGGCCACGGCCTTCCGACTCGAGCTTCTCGACGATCCGCCGACCGCCCTCGGGCACCGGCAGCCCGTCGAAGCCGTTCGAGTTCACGAGCACGTCCGTCTCCGACTTCGAGGCGTAGGGCAGCTCGCCGGCGTCGCCCTCCGCGGGACGAACAACCTCGCGCACGGCCAGCCCGAACGCCTCGGCGAACGCGAAGTCGCGCTCGTCGTGCGCCGGGACGGCCATGATCGCGCCGGTGCCGTAGTCGGTCAGGACGTAGTCGGCGACGTAGACGGGCAGCCGCTCGCCGTTCACGGAGTTGATCACGTGGAAGCCGGTGAAGACGCCGGTCTTCTCCTCGGCGGCGGCGCGCTCCTCGGTCTTCTTCATCGCGGCGCGCTGCACGTACTCGCGGATCTCGTCTCCGTTCTCCGCGCGCGCCGCGAGCTGCTCGACGAGCTCGTGCTCCGGGGCGAGCACGAAGAACGTCGCGCCGAAGAGCGTGTCCGGCCTCGTCGTGAACACCGGTACGTCGACGTCGAGCTCCTCGAGCCTGAACGCGATCTCAGCCCCGTCCGAGCGGCCGATCCAGTTGCGCTGGCGCGACTTGATCGACTCCGGCCAGTCGAGCGTCTCGAGATCGTCGAGGAGCGCCTGCGCGTAGTCGGTGATCCGGAAGAACCACTGCTCCATCAGCCGCGACTCGACGAGCGCACCGCAGCGCTCGCAACGGCCGTCGGGCAGCACCTGCTCGTTTGCGAGCACGGTCTGGTCGTTCGGGCACCACTTGACGGGCGCAGCCTTCCGGTACGCGATCCCGCGCTCGAGGAACTTCAGGAAGAGCCACTGCTGCCAGCGGTAGTACCGGGGGTCGTGCGTCGACAGCTCGCGCGACCAGTCGATCGCCCACCCGATGCGGCGCATCGAGCGCCGGATGCCCGCGATGTTGCGCTCGACGATCTCGCGCGGATGACCGCCCTCCCGGATCGCCGCGTTCTCCGCCGGCAGACCGAACGAGTCGAACCCCATCGGGTGCAGCACGTGCGCACCGCTGCGGCGGCGGAAGTGCGTCTGCACGTCGCCGATCGTGTAGACGAGCATGTGACCCATGTGCAGCTGCCCGGACGGGTACGGAAGCTGCTCGAGGACGTACGACTTCGGCTGGATCGGGTCGTTCGTGGCTTCGAAGGCCTTCTCGGCCTCCCAGGCCTGCTGCCACTTGGGCTCGATCGCGTGTGGGTCGTATCGGTCCATGTCCGGAGACGAAAACGGCCTCTGTCGAGGCCGTCGGAAGCTGTCGCGGGATCGCCCGCGTCGGCTTCCTGCGCTAGAGAAGGAGCTCCTTCCGCATTTGCGCTGAATCTAGCAGGGCGCGACAATCGACGCCATGAGCGAATACACGCATCTCAACCTGAAAGAGGTCGAGGACCAGGCCCCGAAGTTCGGCCTCTCCCCCGACCTGGAGTTCCGGATGGGCCGGGTGCCGCTGGAGATGGAAAACGCCGGCCTCAGTTACCTGCGCGTCGCGCCGAACTACCG
>JBDTVA010000024.1:0-9227 GCA_040007455.1 Actinomycetota bacterium
TGGCCGACCTCCTCGAGCCGTCGAGCGTCGTCGTCGACGCGAAGTCCGGCGTCTCGGGCGCGGGGCGCGCGCTGAAGGAGTCCTCGCATGCGGGCTTCGTGCTCGAGAACGTCTCCCCCTACCGCGTGGGGACGCACCAGCATGCGCCCGAGATCGAGCAGGTGCTCGGCTTCCCCGTCTGCTTCGTGCCGCACCTGCTGCCCGTCCGTCGCGGGCTGCTCGTCACGTGTTACGCGACGGCCGACGCGGACGAGGTGCGCGCGCGGCTCGAGGAGATCTATGCCGGCTCGCGTGTCGTGCACCTGCTGCCCGATGGTGTCGCGCCGGAGCTCGCGCGGGTGCAGGAGACGGACGCCGCAGAGCTCGGCGTGTTCGAGGACCGCGCGACCGGCAAGGCGATCGTGATCTGCGCGCTCGACAATCTCGGCAAGGGCGCGGCGGGTCAGGCCGTTCAGAACGCGAACCTGGCGCTTGGCCTCGAGGAGACGGCCGGGCTCCGCCTGCAAGGGGTGTTGGTGTGAGCGTCACCGCCGCGCAGGGCTTCGTCGCGAGCGGTGTGCACTGCGGCATCCGCAAGACCCGGAACGACCTCGCGCTCGTTCGCTCGACCGTCCCGGCGACCGGTGCGGGGATGTTCACGGTCAACCGCATGCAAGCGGCGCCCGTCGTCGTCTCGAAGCGGCACCTCGCGCACGCGCAGCCGCAGGCGGTCGTCGTCAACTCGGGAAACGCGAACGCGGCGACCGGCGAGCAGGGCGAGCGCGACGCGCAGGCGACGGCAGCGGCGACCGCGCGGCTGCTCGGGCTCGCCGAGGCGCAGGTGCTCGTGCTCTCGACCGGGGTGATCGGCGTGCCGCTGCCGGTCGAGGAGTTGCTCGGCGGGCTGGGCGCCGCGGTGGACGGGCTCTCGCGCGACGGCGGGCCGGCGGCTGCGGAGGCCATCCTGACCACCGACACCTGCTCGAAGGAAGCCGTCGCGCACGGCGAGGGGTTCGTGGTCGGTGGGATGGCGAAGGGCTCCGGGATGATCCACCCCAACCTCGCGACGATGCTCGCCGTCGTCACGACCGACTACCCGCTCGAGCCGGGCGAGGCGCTCGAGTTCCTGCGCCCCGCTGTCGAGCGAAGCTTCAACGCGATCTCTGTCGACGGTGAGTGCTCGACGAACGACACGGTCGTGCTGCTCGCGAACGGCGCATCGTCGGCCGCGCGCGACGACGCCGCATTTGCGGAGGCGCTCGACGTGGTCTGCTCGAAGCTCGCCGGAATGATCGTGTCTGACGGAGAAGGCGTGACCGTCGTCGCGCAGATCGGCGTTACCGGCGCCGCATCGGCCGACGAGGCGAAGGCGATCGCACGGCGGATCGCGACCTCGCCGCTCGTCAAGACGGCGCTGCACGGCCACGACGCGAACTGGGGCCGCGTGCTCGCAGCAGCGGGCTCGGCGCCGTTCAACGGCGGCTACGCGCGGCTTGACCCGTCACTCGTGACGCTCGACTTCGACGGCGTGCGCGTGCTCGAGCTGGGCGCGCCGCGCGGCGTCGAGCCGCGGCTTGCGGGCGCGACCGTGACGATCGACCTCGACCTCGGGCTCGGCAGCGGCTGCGCGAGCTACCTGACGAGCGACCTCTCGTCCGACTACGTCCGCATCAACGCGGACTACCGCTCTTGAAAGTCGTGGTGAAGATCGGCGGCGCCGTCGCTGGCGACGCAGCCGCGATGGTGCTCGAGCTCGCGGCCGAGCACGAAGTCTGCGTCGTCCACGGCGCGGGGCCGCAGATCTCGGAGGAGATGACCCGCTACGGGCTCCGCGTCGAGTTCGTCGACGGCCGCCGCGTGACGAGTCCCGCCGCGCTCGTGCTCGTGCGGCGCTCGCTGGCGCGGGTCAACGCAGAGCTCTGCGAGGCGCTCGGCGAGCGCGCAGTCGGGCTGATCGGCGACGAGATCGGGCTGCAGGCCGAGCACGTGCCGGAGCTCGGTTGTGTCGGAGAGCCGCTCCCGAGCAGGCCGCTGGCAATCGAGCTCGTGCTCGCCCAGGGGCTGATCCCCGTCGTCGCGCCGGTCGCGCAGGGCCCGCTGAACGTGAACGCGGACGCCGCAGCCGCGGCGCTCGCCGTCGGGCTCGGTGCCGAGCGGATCCTCTTCGTCAGCGACGTTCCCGGTGTCTTCCTGGACGGCGCGGTTGCGCACACGCTCGCGGCAGGCGACGCGGACCGCATGCTCGATGCCGGTGAGCTCGAAGGCGGGATCGTCCCGAAAGTCCGCGCTGCGGTGGTCGCAGCCCGGCTTGGCGTCCGCGCCGAGATCGGCGCGACGGCGGTGGTCGCGTGAGCGTCGTTGCCTCGCACGCCGTCCTGCCAGCCTATGCACGACAGGACGTGACGATCGTTTCCGGCGAGGGTGCGTGGCTCGTCGACGCAGACGGTCGGCGCTATCTGGACTTTCTCGCAGGGATCGCCGTCGTCGGCCTCGGCCATCGGCACCCCGCGCCGCTCGCGGCCGCCCACGCACAGCTCGATCGGCTCTGGCACGTCTCGAACCTCTACTGGACCGAGCCGATGAAGCAGCTGGCCGAGCAGCTCTCCGCGCGATTCGGTGGCGCACAGGCGTTCTTCTGCAATTCCGGCGCGGAGGCGATCGAGGCTGCGCTGAAGTACGCGCGAAAGGCGTCGGGCAAGTCGGGCGTCGTCGCGCTCGAGGGCTCGTTCCACGGCCGCACATGCGGCGCGCTCTCCGTCACGGGCCAGCCCGCGAAGCGCGCCGCGTTCGAGCCGCTGCTCCCAGGCGTCGCGTTCGCAGAGCCGAACGACGTCGCGTCGCTCGAGGCGGGGGTGACGGACGAAACCGGCTGCATCCTGCTCGAGCCCGTGCTCGGCGAGGGAGGGATCCGCCCGCTCGACGCGCGGTTCGTCGAAGCCGCGCGCGCACTCGCAGACGACACCGGCGCACTGCTCGTGCTCGACGAGGTGCAGACGGGAGTCGGCCGGACGGGCACCTTCTTCGCGTTCGAGCAGCTCGGCGTTCGGCCCGACGCGGTCACGCTTGCGAAGGGGCTGGCGAACGGGCTACCGATCGGCTGCCTGCTCGTCGCCGACTCGGCTGCCGGGGCGTTCGTCCCGGGCGACCACGCGAGCACGTTCGGCGGCAACCCCGTCGCGTGCGCGGCAGCCGTCGCGGTGTGCGACACGGTAGACGACGAGCTGCTCGCCGCGGTGGTCGCACACGGCGCGACGATCGCCGCGCGGCTGTCGACCGTCCGTGGACGCGGACTGCTGCTCGCGGTCGAGACGTCCCGGCCGGCCGCAGACCTGGTCGCCGAGTGCCTGGAGCGCGGGCTGCTCGTCGGCACGGCCGGCGAGAACGCGCTGCGGCTGACCCCGCCTCTGACTCTGACCGCCGACGAGCTCGAGCACGGGCTCGCGATCCTCGAGGAGGTTCTGTGACCACCAAGTTCGACCGGCAGGGCGCGATCCTGCGACTCGTCGACGACCGCAAGCTCGCGACGCAGGCCGAGCTCGCGGAGGCGCTGCGCGACCGCGGCTTCGAGGCCGTGCAGACGACCGTCTCGCGCGACATCGCGCAGCTCGGGCTCGTCAAGGTGCGCGACGAGGACGGCCGGCTGGTCTATGCACACCCGGGCGCGGGCGACCTCGACCGCCTCAGCGAGCTGACGGCCGCGCTTCGCCGTTTCGCGCTCGCACTCGTCCCCACCGGCAACCTGCTCGTCGTCACGACGCCGCCGGGTCACGCGAACGCGCTCGCGCGCATCCTCGACGCGGCGACGCTCGGCGACGTCGCGGGAACCGTCGCGGGCGACGACACGATCTTCATCGCGGCAAGGGAAGGCGTCAGCGGCGCCGAGCTCGCCGAACAGCTCCGACACCATCTGGAGGGAGAGACATGAGCCGGACCGCCGTGCTCGCCTACTCGGGCGGGCTCGACACGAGCTGCGCGATCGCGTGGCTCAAGGAGGACTACGGGTTCGACCAGGTCGTCGCCGTCCTGGTGGACGTCGGCCAGGACGCCGACTTCGAGCCGGCGATCGCGCGCGGGTACGCGGCGGGGTCGAGCGACGTGCTGCTCGTCGACCGGAAGCGCGAGTTCGCGAACGACCAGGTCGCGAAGGCGCTGCTGGCGAACGCGCTCTACGAAGGCCGCTACCCGCTCGTCTCCGCGCTCTCGCGGCCGGTGATCGCGGAAGCGGTCGCAGAGGTTGCTCTCGAGCTGGACGCCGAAGCGGTCGTGCACGGCTGCACGGGCAAGGGCAACGACCAGCTCCGCTTCGAGCTCGCCTTCAAGGCGAAGTACCCGGGCGTGCACGTGATCGCTCCGCTTCGCGACAAGATCTGGACGCGCGACGAGGAGATCGCCTTCGCGGAGGCTCGCGGGATCCCCGTCGAGGCGAAGGCGGAGAAGCCGTACTCGATCGACGACAACCTCTTCGGTCGCGCGATCGAGGCGGGGATCCTCGAAGACGCGTGGGTCGCGCCGCCGGAGGACGCGTTCCTGCTCACGTCGCACCCGTCGACCGCGCCCGCGCCGGTCGACGTCGTCGTCGGCTTCGAGCAAGGCCTGCCGACGTCCCTCGACGGTGAAGAGCTCGAGCTGCACGAGCTGATCGCGACGCTCAACGCAGCCGCAGGTGTGTATGGGATAGGGCGGATCGACATGATCGAGAACCGGGCGATTGGGATCAAGAGCCGCGAGCTCTACGAGGCGCCCGCGGCGATCGCGCTGATCGAGGCGCACCGTGCGCTGGAGGACGTCGTGCTGACGAAGGCGGAGGCGATCGCGAAGCGCGAGCTCGAGCCGAAGTGGGCCAAGGTGCTCTACGACGGGCTCTGGTTCAGCCCGGTTCGGTCTGCCTACGACGCGTTCTTCGCGACAACGCAGACCCTCGTCACCGGTGAGGTGCGGCTCTCGCTCCAACCGGGCGCGGCAGTCGTGACGGGACGCCGCTCGGAGTACGCGCTCTACGCCGAGGCGCTGGCGTCGTACGGCACCGGCGAGACCTTCCCGCACGAGGCGTCCGAGGGGTTCATCCGGATCGCCGCGCTCGAGGTCGAGCTCGCCGCGGCGCGGGAACGGAGGCTCACGCCCGCATGACGCTCTGGTCCGGACGCGTCGGAACGGGGCTCGCGCCGGAGGTCGAGGCGCTCCTGCGCGCCGACGACGCCGAGCTCTTCTTCTACGACATCGAGGCGACGCGCACGCACGCCAAACGCCTGCTGGGCGCCGGCCTGCTGAGCGACGACGAGCTGCGGGAGGCAGACCGGGTGCTCGACGGGCTCACCTGGGAGCCGGGCGACGAGGACGTGCACACGCTGATCGAGCGGCGGCTCGGGGAGGTCGGGCGGAAGATCCACGCGGGCCGCTCCCGAAACGACCAGGTGGCGGCGGCGTTCCGTCTCTACGTCGCCGACGCGTGCGCGGAAGCGATCGAGACCGTCGAGCGCTTCGCACGCGTCGTGCTCGACCGTGCGGACGAGGAGGCGCAGACACCGCTGCCCGGGTACACGCACCTTCAGCGCGCGCAGCCCGTGACCGTCGGCCACCACCTGCTTGCGTGGGTCGAGATGCTCGACCGCGACCGCGCGCGGATGCGCTTCGCCGGCGCGCAGGCGGCGCCCTCGCCGCTCGGCGCCGCCGCGCTCGCCGGGTCGACGTTGCAGCTCCCCGCGCCGGAGGGCGAGACGATGCGGAACTCGCTCGACGCCGTGGCCGACCGCGACTTCGCGCTCGACTACCTCTATGCGTGCGCGATGCTCGCGTCGCACCTCTCGCGGATCGGCGAGGAGCTCGTGCTCTGGGCGACGAGCGAGTTCGCGTTCGTGCGGCTCCCCGAGCGCGCTGCGACCGGGTCGTCCGCGATGCCACAGAAGCTGAACCCCGACGTCGCGGAGCTCGTGCGCGGAAAGGCCGGCGCGGCACTCGGCCGTCTGGCCGGGCTGCTCGCCACGGTGAAGGGGTTGCCCCTCGCGTACAACCGCGACCTGCAGGAGGACAAGCCGCCGGTCTTCGCGGCGAGGCGCGACCTGCGGCTGAGCCTGGACGCGCTCGCGGTGCTGGTCGGCGAGCTGACCTTCGACCGCGGCCGCCTGGCCGCGGCGTGCGCAGACCCGCTCCTCCTGGCCACGGACGCCGCCGAGCAGCTCGTCGGCGAAGGCGTGCCGTTCCGTGAAGCGCACGAGCGCGTGGCCGCGAGCGTGCGCGCGGGAACCTTCGAGCCTCCGGCTGCACCTGGGGCCCGCGGCGCGCCCGGCCCGGGGGGCGTGCGCGACGCCCTCGCCGAAGCGCGCGTACGTTTTGGCTAGCCGCGCTCGACCGGCAGTCCGAGCGTCTCCCACTGGCTCCACGAGCCCGGGTAGAGGCGCGCGTCGCGTCCGGCTAGCCACAGGCGGTGCACGATCGCGCTCGCGGTGACGCCCGAGCCGCAGTAGACGGCGAGCTCGCCGCCCGGCAGCTCCGGCAGCGACTCGTTCCACGGCGCGTTCCGGGCGCCCGGGATGCGGCCGGGGACCTTGTCGATCGGATTCTCCTCGCCGCGCCACCGCGACGGCACGCGGGCATCGACGACGACGAGGTCGTTGCCGCGCTCGAGGATCTCGTCCGCGCCGATCGTGTCGTCGCTTCGCTCACGGGGCACGAACGTCGTCAGCTCGACGTCCTCGTCGCCGGCCCGAAGCGCGCCGCCCCAGCTCTCGATCCCGCCGAGCATGACGGCGCACTCGGCGTGACCGAAGTGGCGCAGCAGCCACCAGAGGCGCTCGGCGCCGCCCATGTTCCCGTACGCGATGACGAAGACGCCGTCCTCGATCCCGACGCGGGAGGCCGCTGCGGCAAAGGCGCGCGGCGCCGGGAGCGGGTGGCGGCCGGCTCCCTGCACAGAGAGGTCGGAGAGGTCGGTGTCGACGTCGAGGAACGACGCTCCGGGGATGTGCCCTGCCCGGTAGAGCTCGCGTCCCCGCCCCGGGTCGGCCAGGTCCCACCGGCAGTCGACGAACCGGTATTGCACCGGCCGATCGTACGGGCCAAGATGCGCGGGTGAAGCGGATCGTCCTGCTCGCGGCGTTCGTCGGCGCACTCGGCGCCGCTCCGACGCCGCACGAAGACCAACCCATCGAGAACTACGGGTTCAAGGTGCAGTTCCAGCCGGGGGCCGGTGACCCGACCGACGGCACCTGGAAGGCGGTCACCCGCGGCGCCTCGCTCGTGGAGGTCACGAGGCCGGTCGGGCAGCTGAAGCTACGGATCGCGCTCCGCCCCTGCCTCCCGCAGGTGCAGTGCGACCTGATCCTCGTCAAGTCGAACAAGGGGTCGCTCGACCATCTCGTCCGGCTGAGCGCCTCGATCCAGGACATCGAGGCGGTGAGCAAGCTGCTCTCCGGGCTCGACCTGAAGTCGCTGCCCGACGACGACTGTGTCGTCACGGTGACCGACGAGGAGGAGAAGCCGACGACCTTCAACTTCATCGACTGCTTCCCGACCAGCTACTCGATCCCCGACGTCACCGAGCCCGCCGAGTCCAACGTCGGCGAGCTCCACGTGAAGGTCCACCGGGTCGAGCTCGCCTAGCCTCGTGACGGCGTAGGCCGCCGGCGGCGTATCACCGGGGAACTCTCCCCGGGAGGACACACTCGATGAAGCCGATCCGTATCACCGCCGTTGCCGTGCTCTGCCTCGCCGTCGCCGCGCTGGCCGGCGTCGGCCAACCGGAGCCTGCTCGAGGGCAGGAGCCTGGCGGCCCTGCCCGTTCGATCACCACGTCCGGCACGGGGTCGGTCACGACCGTGCCCGATCGCGCGCACTTCTCGTTCGGCGTCCAGGCCCAGTCGCGCACCGCGAGCCAGGCGCTCGAGGCTGCTGACGCCCAGCTGCGCCGTGTCGTCGCCGCGCTCCGCGACGCGGGAGTCGCGCAGGCGGACATCCAGACCGAGCAGATCTGGCTGTCCCCGCGCACTTCGGACGACGGGGAGGCGATCGTCGGCTACAACGCGGTCAGCTCCGTGTCGGTTCGCGTGCGGAACCTCGACCGGGCTGGGCCTGTCGTCGACGCCGCCGTCGCTGCGGGCGCGAACCAGGTGTTCGGCCCGTCGCTGACGCGCTCCAACCAAGCGGCGCTCTACCGCAACGCGCTCAAGGCGGCGTACGCGGACGCCCGCGCGAAGGCGGAGGCGCTGGCCGAGGCGTCAGGCGTCTCGCTCGGCGCGATGACCTCCACGGTCGAGGGCGGCGGGAACGTGCCGATGCCCCTGGCCGCCGGTCGCGCGGAGGACGCGAAGGCGACGATCGAGCCCGGGACGCAGGAGATCCAGGCGTCGGTGAGCGTCACGTTCGCGGTCTCGTAGTTGGCGCTGTCTGGCCAGAGTTGTAGGGTGAGCGACTTCATGGGACGCCGCCCGAAGACGCTGTCGATTACCAACGTCTTTACGCGCTAGCCGGCGCTCACCTCCCGCCCCGCCGGCTAGGTCGTCCGCAACAGGCGGGAAGCTCTTTCCAGACGACATCGCCGAAGGGCGCGCCCGTGGCCAACCCGATCCACCGAACCGAGCTCGACTCCTGTGGCATCGGCTTTGTCGCGGACCTGCACGCGCGGCCGTCACGAGAGATTCTCGACCGGGCGCTCGAGGGGCTGAGGAGGATGCGCCACCGCGGTGCGGTGGCCGCCGACCGGAAGACAGGAGACGGCGCGGGCGTGCTGCTGCCGATCGCGCCTGCACTTGTTCCAGGCCCTTGGTGCGGGCTCGCGATGGTCTTCCTTCGGGACGATGCAGCACGGGCCGGCGTCGAAGCCGCGTGCGAGGCGGAGGGGATCGGGTTGGCCGGCTGGCGGAAAGTCCCGGTCGACCATGATGCGCTTGGCGACAGTGCGCTCGCGACGATGCCGGGGATCGAGCAGCTCGTTCTGGTTCGGCCGTTCGGCCTCGGCCCGGACGAGGCCGAGACGCGCGCGTATCGCGCCCGCCGACGTGCCGAGCGCGTCCGAGGCGCGTACGTCACGTCGCTCTCGTTTCGCACGGTGACCTACAAGGCGCTCTGCGCCGCCGACCAGCTCGACGCGTTCTACACAGACCTGCGCGATCCGACGCTCGAGGTTCCCTTCGCGATCTTCCACCAGCGCTTCTCGACGAACACGTCGCCCTCCTGGGAGCGCGCACAGCCGTTCCGGCTCCTCTGCCACAACGGTGAGATCAACACGCTCCGCGGCAACATCGCGTGGATGCGCG
>JBDTVA010000025.1:0-9117 GCA_040007455.1 Actinomycetota bacterium
GAAGGGCTGGCAGCTCGTGCAGGTGATCGAGGTCGACGGGCACCTCGCGTTCTACTTGGAGCGCGAGATCGGCGCCGAGGACGAGGACGACTCGAACGGCTCGTCGCAGGGCGACTGACCTTCACAGCAGCCGAGCTTGAAACGGCAATGCGGACACTGCCACGTGCCGTGGCGCCACTCCATCTCAGCGTTGCAGCGCAGGCACTTCTCCGCGTCCACGGGCCGAGCGTAGAGAGCGACCCGGCTACCATGGTCCGCCGCGGCGCCGTGGCCGAGTGGTTAGGCAGAGGCCTGCAAAGCCTCGTACAGCGGTTCGAATCCGCTCGGCGCCTTATGCCCGCGCCGCCACCGCCGCGTCGGGGCGCGCCTGCTCCGCGGCGGCCTTTACGCCCTCGCCCCATGACGGGTACACGTGGTGCGAGCGGGCGAGGTCCTCGACGGTCAGACCGAGCCGAAGAGCGACCGAGAGCCCTTGCACAATGTCGCTCGCGCCCCGGCTGACCACGTGGATGCCGAGCACGCGTCCGGTGTCGCGCGCGTAGACGAGCTTGTAGAGACCGTGTCGCTCGACGACGTACTGCGAGCGTGTGACGTTCGCGAGTGGGTGCGTCGCGGTCGCGAAGTCCAGTCCTTGCTCGCGCGCTTCGTGCTCGGTCAGGCCGACGGCGCCGAGCTCAGGGTCGGTGAAGATCGCAGTGGGGAGAATGGAGTAGTCCGCCGCGTCGCCGCTTCGGGCGAACATGTCGTCGACGGCGATGCGTGCCTGGTACTGCGCGATCGGTGTGAATTGCACGAGGCCGGTCACGTCGCCTGCTGCCCAGATCCCGTCGACGCTCGTGCGCAGGTGCTCGTCGACCTCGATCCCACCGCGGTGCGTGCGAACGCCGATCTCGTCGAGCCCGAGCTCCTCGACGTTGGGGACCCGCCCCGACGCGAGCAGGACCCGCTCGGCGTCGATCGTGCGACCGTCCGAGAGGATCGCCGCTCGGCCCTCGAAGCGCTCGACCGTCGTCCCCGTCAGAACGTCGATCCCCTCCTCCTCGAGCGCCGCCTCGAGTTGCGCGGTCGCGTCCGCGTCGGAGCGCGGCGAAAGCCGTAGGGCTCCCTGCACGAGCGTGACCCGCGAGCCGAAACGCCGGAACAGCTGTGCGAACTCGAGCCCGACGGGCCCGCCGCCCAGCACGAGCAGCGTCGTCGGCAGCTCCTCGAGGTCGAGCGCGGCGACGTGGTCGATCCAGCCGAGCTGATCGAGCCCGCGGATCTGCGGGACGGCAGTGCGCGAACCGGTCGCGATCAAAATCCTTTCGCCGACCAGCTCGTGGCCGTCGACGCGGATCGTCCGAGGGTCGACGAACGTCGCCACCCCCTCGTACGTGTCGTAGCCACGTCCCCGCAACTCCTCGACCCACTTTTCGGGTGGCTTGCGCAGTGTCTCCTTCCAGGCATGGATCCGCACGAGGTCGGCGCACTCGGGCGCGGCAGGCAGGCCGAGCTTCGAGCCGAGCGTTCGCAGGTCGCGGTGCAGCTCGGCCGCGACGAGGTAGGCCTTCGTCGGCTTGCACGCGACGTTCGGGCAGGAACCGCCCCAGAGCTTGCGCTCGACGAGCGCGACCCGTGCTCCGTACTCCTGCGCCGCCTTGTTGGCGGCGTCGCGCGCAGCCGACCCCGCCCCGATCACGATCAGGTCATAGGGCTCCATGGTGTCCGTACGTTAACCCGCGGGCGCGGATTTGATCGGCGACTGACAGCGCCAGTACTCCACGTCTGCCGCCTTGCCAACCAACTCGCACGACTTGCGCTTCAGATCGGGTCGCCCCTCGAGCTTGCCCGGGCGGCATGCCTCCCAGTACCCGTCATGCCCGGCCGGGGCGGTGACCGAGGTGCAGGAGGCGATCAGGCCGGTGTCGCGGAGCGCGCGGCCGTCCTTCATCGTCACCAGCAGGGCGAGGCCGAGGAGGACGATGATTACGGCTCTGAACATGGTTCCGATCCGCCCTCGATATCGGCAGATCGGGTTGCGCGGATGACACCCGAATCTGTAGCGGCTAGTCGCCCAAGCGTTGACTCCAGGCTTCACCCGCGGCCCGACCTTCGGGGGTCTGCAGGAAGTGCTCGAGTGAGACGTGCAGGAACGCACAGCGGGCCTCGGCCAGGACCTCGTCGCCGTCGTGCAGGTTGCCGTCGACGTGGATGCGACGGCCGCGCGAGCTCGTCACCCGGGCGGCGACGACGAGCTCGCGGTTGATGTGCACGGGGCGTCGGTAGCGCACAAAGATGCGTGCGGTCACCGTCGGGAAGCGGTGCCAGGTCGCGACCAGCCCGCACGCCTCGTCCAGCGCAGCCGAGACGAGGCCGCCGTGCACGAGCCCCGGCCCGCCCTGGTGGCGCTCGTCGAACGAGAACCGCGCCTCGTACGACTTCGAGCCTTCCTCGAGAGGCGTCGGCAGACGGATGCCGTTCGGGTTGTCACCGCAGCCCCAGCAGCGGGGATCGTGGTGCGGCGGGATCTTCAGCGGAGACCACCGCGCTCGCGGTGCGCGCGGAAGAAATTCTCGGAGCCCGCCGTGGCCATCGCGGCCGACGCGCTAATCTCGAGTGCGAGCGTCGCCGCTGCGACGACCTGTGCGAAGCGATAGACCTTCCCGGCGCCCGCGCAGCCCATCAACGCGAGCCACGAGCGCGCGTACGGGAGCGTCGTGCCACCACCGACCGTTGCGACCTCCAGGCCGGGGAGCCGAATCGAAACGTTCAGGCCGCCCTCGACGCGCCGGCCGACGCCGTGTGCCATCGAGCTCGTCCCGATCATCCCGAGGTCCTGCCCGGTCGCGGCGAAGATCGCTGCGATCGCGGACGCCGGCGTGAATGCGACGGACTGCATGCCCGACGCCACCGCGCCGTGCGTCCCCGCCCAGGCGAGATCGAGCAGGTCGTCGATCGTCGTGCGGAGCACGCGCCGCACGGCCTCCTCCGTCAGCGTGGCCTCGGCGATCACCGTCTTGCCATGCCCATGCTGGAAGTACTCGAAGGACGGCTTCTTGTCGCCGCCCATGTTCGCTTCGAGCATGGAGCGCTCGATCTCCACCGGTGTGCGCTCGAGGACGTAGCCCATGTTCAGCACGTAGGCGTTCCGCGTCATCATGTTCGCGCCGACCGCGTCACCCGTCGTGAAGCGCCAGAGCACGTGACACATCGGCCCGAGCACGTGTGTCTTGACCTCGCGCAGCCGTGCGCGTTTGGAGACCGACGGATGGTCGAGTGAGCCGAGCCACTCGCGCATCTCGTCGAGCTGCGCCTCCGTCCACCGCGCGAGCGCGATCGCATCCGCGGACGACTTGCAGACGAAACAGCTTGCTCTGGTGATACGGTCGTAGAGCGCGTACGTTCGGAAGCCGCCGGACTCTGCGACGGCCTTCGCGCCGCGCTGCATCGAGGCCGAGAGGCCCCCCTCGGTGTGCGCGAGCGGGACGTACAGGCTCTCCTTAACGCGGCCCGTCTCGACGACGGAGCCGCCATCGTCGAGCTCGTACTCGCCGAGCTCTGCGTCGAGCGTGACGACTCCCACCGGGATCACCGCGACGCCGGTGAGCGACTCCTGTGCGGAGGCCCACGGTGCGAGGTCTTCCCAGAGCACCTCCCCGTCGTCGGTGAGGCCGCGCACCGTCTCCTGGCGGGTGCGAATGGAGTCGGGGTCGTTCTTCCGCGGCCAGCGCCGGAGCTCCATCGGCGTCACGCTATAGCCTCAGGCGCCGTGGCAGCCACGCTCATGGACGGGAAGGCGCTCGCCGAGAAGGTCCGCGCCGAGGTCGCGAAGGACGTCGAGGAGCTCGGCTCGCTCGGGCTCGCCACGATCCTGGTCGGCGACGACCCGGCCTCCGACGTGTACGTCAGCCTCAAGCACAAGGACGCGACCGAGGTCGGTATGCGGCCGATCGACGAGCGGCTCCCCGCCGACACACCCGAGGCGGACGTCCTCGCGCTCGTCGAGCGACTCAACGCCGACGAGGGAGTGGACGGCCTGCTCGTCCAGACGCCCGTCCCCGCGCACCTGGACGAGTTCAGGATCCTCTCCTCGGTGCTGCCGGTGAAGGACGTCGACGGCTTGACGCCGAGAAACGCCGGCCTGCTCTACCTCGGGCGCACCGGCCACGTCGGCGCGACGCCGCTCGGGGTGATGCGCCTCTTGGCGGAGTACGGCGTCCCGACCGCGGGCGCGCGCGCCGTCGTCGTCGGTCGCAGCCCGATCGTCGGGAAGCCGATGGCGCTGCTCCTGCTCCAGGCGAACGCAACGGTCACGGTGTGCCACTCGCGCACGGACGACCTCGCACGGCACACGCTGGACGCGGACATCATCGTCGCCGCGGTCGGCGTCGCCGGCCTGATCACCGCCGACATGGTGAAGGCCGGCTCGACGGTGATCGACGTCGGGATCACGCGCACCGACGCAGGTCTCGTCGGCGACGTGGACCCCGGCGTCGCGGAGCTCGCGGCGTTCCTCACGCCGGTGCCCGGAGGGGTCGGACCGATGACCCGGGCCATGCTCCTGGCTAGCACCGTGAAGGCCGCCAGGTACCGCCGTGGCCTCTTGCCGTTTCCCTGAGCAGTGCTATCGTTCGGCGGCTTAGTAAGGGTCGGCGGCTCGGTGCCCGGGCCGTCGCTTGTCTGTAAGGAGGAAGTAGTTGGCTCAGGGCACCGTCAAGTGGTTCTCGAACGAAAAGGGTTACGGCTTCATCGAGCGTGAGGGTGGCGAGGACGTCTTCGTCCACTTCTCCGCGATCACGATGGACGGCTACAAGTCCCTCACCGAGGGACAGAAGGTGGAGTTCGAGGTCGTGCAGGGCCCGAAGGGCGCTCAGGCCGCGAACGTCACCGCAGCCGCTTCGTAGCACTTCCGGAACCACGTTTAGTCGCCGTCGGCCCCGGAAGGGGCCGTCGGTCTTTTCTGGGAGGATTTTCCGATGGCGATCACGAGAGAACAGGTCCTGCACGTCGCGAAGCTCGCACACCTCGACCTCACCGACGAGGAGGTCGACAGGTTCCGCGAGCAGCTGTCCGCGATCCTCGACGCCGTCTCGAAGGTCTCCGAGCTCGATCTCGCAGACGTGCCGCCGACGTCGCACCCGCTCGAGCTGGTGAACGTCTGGCGCGACGACGAGCCGCGGCCGTCGCTGCCGTTCGACGACGTGTTCGCGAACGCGCCCGAGCGCGACGGCGACTTCTTCCGCGTTCCGCCCACCGGCGAGGTGCGCGAGCCGTGATCGACACGCTGCGCCTGACGGCCGAGGAGGCGATGGGCCTGCTCGAGCGCAAGGAGGTCTCCGCGCGGGAGCTCTGGGATGCGTACCGGGCCGCGATCGCGGAGCGAGACAGCGAGCTGCACTGCTACCTCACGCTCGTCGACGAGCCCAACGGCGAAGGCGTCCCGATCGCGCTGAAGGACGTGATCGGCACGAAGGGGATCGAGACGACGGCGGGCTCGAAGATCTTGAAGGGGTTCGTGCCCGTCTACGACTCGACCGTCGCACGGCGCTGCAAGGACGCGGGGCTCGTCACGCTCGGCAAGACGAACACCGACGAGTTCGCGATGGGCTCCTCGACGGAGAACTCGGCCTTCGGGCCGTCGCGGAACCCGTGGGACCCCACGCGCGTGCCCGGGGGCTCCGGCGGCGGCTCGGCGGCGGCGGTCTCCGGCGGTCTCGCGCCGTGGGCGCTCGGCTCGGACACGGGCGGCTCGATCAAGCAGCCGGCAGCCCTTTGCGGGATCGTCGGGCTCCGTCCGACCTACGGCACCGTGTCGCGCTACGGAATCGTCGCGTTTGCGTCGTCGCTCGACCAGGTCGGGCCGACGACGAAGACGGTGCGCGACTGCGCGCTCCTCTACCGGATCATCGCGGGCCGCGACCCGAACGACTCGACGACCGCGGACGTTCCCGAGGTCGAGCTGCCCGAGCGCGAGGACCTGCGCGGCGTTCGGATCGGCGTCCCGAAGCAGATGGTCGAGGCGGAGGGGATCGAGCCGGGCGTGCGCGAAGCGTTCGAGCGCACGCTCGAGCTCGCGCGCGAGCTCGGCGCCGAGGTGGGGGAGTGCGAGCTGCCGCTCTCGGTCGAGTACGGCCTGCCCTGCTACTACCTCGTCGCCCCGGCGGAGGCGTCGTCGAACCTCTCGCGCTACGACGGCGTCCGCTACGGGCTCCGCGTGCCCGACGCCGGCTATCACGAAATGGTCATGCGCACGCGCGACGAGGGTTTCGGCGACGAGCCGAAGCGGCGGATCATGCTCGGCACCTACGCCTTGTCGGCGGGCTACTACGACGCGTACTACGGCCAGGCGCAGAAGGTGCGCACGGTGATCCGCCGCGAGCACGCTGACGCGTTCGAGCGCTTCGACGTCCTCGTCTCCCCGACGTCGCCGACCGTCGCCTTCGAGCTCGGGGCAAAGACGCAGGACCCGCTCGCGATGTACGCGAACGACCTGCTGACGATCCCCTCGTGCATGGCGGGGCTGCCCGGGCTGAACGTGCCGTGCGGGTTGTCCGAGGGGCTGCCGGTCGGCCTGCAGGTGATCGGGCCGCAGTTCGCCGAGAACACGCTGTTCGCCGTCGGCCACGCGTTCGAGAAGGCGATCGGCTTCGACTACGTCCCGGAGCGCCTGCGATGACCGAGTGGGAGCCCGTGATCGGGCTCGAGATCCACGTTCACCTGAAGACGCGGACGAAGATGTTCTGCGCGTGCGAGGTCGTGTACTCCGACCCGCCGAACTCGCACACGTGCCCGGTCTGCCTCGCGCACCCGGGCGCCCTTCCCGTGCCGAACCTCGTGGCGATCGAGCACACGGTGAAGCTCGGCCTCGCGCTCGGGTGCGAGATCGCGACGCGCGCGCTCTTCCACCGCAAGAACTACTTCTACCCCGACAACCCGAAGGGGTACCAGATCTCGCAATACGACGTCCCGCTCTGCGCGCGGGGCGTCTTCGTCGTCCCGAAGCCCGACGGCGACCAGGAAGTGGGGATCACGCGCGCACACCTCGAGGAGGATGCGGCGAAGAACGTGCACGTCGGCGGAGCCGGCGGGCGGATCGGCGGCTCGGCGCACACGAACGTCGATTTCAACCGCGGCGGCACACCGCTCCTCGAGATCGTCACGGAGCCCGACCTCCGGTCGGCCGAGGACGCGAAGCGCTTCCTGCAGCTCCTACGGCAGACGATCGTCGAGCTCGGGATCTCTGACGCAGAGATGGAGAAGGGCACGCTGCGGGCCGACGCGAACGTCTCCGTCCGCAAGCAGGGGGAGACGGAGTACCGCACGCGCACGGAGCTGAAGAACATGAACTCGTTCACCCACGTCGCGCGTGGCATGGAGGCGGAGATCGAACGGCAGATCGGCGTGTGTGAGTCCGGCGGCGAGGTCGTGCAGCAGACGCTCGACTTCGACGTCGCGACTGGGACGCTGACGCCGCGGCGCTCGAAGGAGGAGGCCGAGGACTACCGGTACTTCCCGGAGCCGGACCTCGTTCCCGTCGAACCGGGAGCGGAGCTCGTCGAACGCGCACGCGCCGCGCTAGGGGAGCTACCCGGCACGCGCCTGCGCAGGCTCGAGGCGGAGCTCGACTTCGACCTCGCCGAAGGGCTCGTCACGAGCGGGAGGGACCGCCTCTACGAGAGGACGCCGGGCGACCGGCGCGCCGTCGCCAACGTGCTGATGAACGAGCTCGCCGGCGCGGGGATCGCTCCCGACGCGGTCGACGGCGAGGAGCTCGCCAAGCTCGTCGAGGCGCGTGCGAGCCTGCCGCGTCCGGTCTTCGCCGAGGCGATCGCGCGCAGCGGCGACGAGGGGTTCCGCGCGGAGCCGTACCTCGCCGAGCTCGCGGTGACCGACGCGGGCGAGCTCGGGCCGCTGATCGACGCGATCCTCGCGGCGAACCCCGGCCAGGTCGCGGCGTTTCGCGGCGGCAAGGAAGGCCTCCTCGGCTTCTTCGTCGGCCAGGTGATGAAGGAGACGCAAGGCAAGGCCGACCCCCGCGCGGTGAACGAGCTGCTGCGCGAGAAGCTCGCGGGCTAGCGGGCGTCCCAGGGGCCGACGCCGCCGATCCGCTCGACGGTCGTGCGGAGCACGAACCCGGGCGGTGGGTCAGGCATCGGCGGAAAGGGCACGTCGGGGCCGAGGTAGACGTGCGAGAGGCGCTGCAGCAGCTCGGGCGCTCCGCCTTGCTCGATCCGTGCGCGACCGTGGACGATCAGGTACTGCTTGAGCCCGGGCGGCTGGACGAGCGTTCCTTCGACGGAAAGCGCAACGCGTGGATCGCGCTCGACGTTCGGCAGCTTCTGCTGCGGCATCAGATGCCCGGAGACGACCTCGTCGCCTTCGAGGCCGACCCAGATGCAGGACACCTGCGGGCTGCCGTCGGCATTCAGCGTGACGAGATGCGCGAGCGCGTCGGACTCGAGCAGCTCGCGCGCGCTCGCCGGCAGCTTCACGTCAGCGCGAGCGGGACGCCGGAGGCGCGGCCGCGGCGACCTGCCGCTTCTCGCGCTCCTTCTTCTTGCGCCGGCGGTCGTTCGCCCAGCGCCGCTTCGGCCGTGATCCGCGTCCCATGAGCGGAGCCTATCTACGATCCCACCGGTGTACGACCTGCTCGTCGTGGTCCACGTCGTCTCCGCCGCCGTCTGGGTGGGCGGTGTCGTCGCGCTCACGTTCGTCGCCGTGCCCGTCGCGCAGCGGCAGACCGGTCCGCTCCGCGGCGAGTTGCTCCGCGACTTCGGTCGCCGCTGGCGCCCGATCGGCTGGGGCGCGCTCGCCGTCGCGATCGCGACGGGGATCCCGGTCGCAGAGCACTGGAACGCCTTCGAGCGCGAGGTGCTCTTCGACACCCGCTTCGGTCGGTTGCTGCTCGTGAAGGCCGGCCTCGTCGCGCTCCTGATCGCGCTCTCGGTCGCGCACGGCCGGCTCGGCGGCGCACTCGCCCGTCAGATCCGCGAAGGGCGGGACCAGTCCGCGCGCCGTCCCCTCGTCCTGATCGGGCGCGCCAGCCTTGCCACCACGCTCGCGATCCCGGTCGTGGCCGTGCTCCTCACGAGGTAGGAGAACCGCCGGGAGGCGCGAACCTTCCTCGGCCCCATGCGT
>JBDTVA010000026.1:0-9087 GCA_040007455.1 Actinomycetota bacterium
CGCTCCTGAAGCTGATCGAGGAGCCGCCGCCCCACCTCGTCTTCGTCTTCTGCACCACCGACCTCTCGAAGGTCCTCCCGACCGTCCGGTCGCGCTGCCAGACCTTCGTCTTCTCGCGACCACGGCTCCCCGACCTCGTCCGCAAGCTCCGGCGGATCGCGGACGCCGAGAAGATCGACGTGCCCGACCAGGCGCTCGCGCTGATCGCACGCTCGGCGCGAGGCGCCTACCGCGACGCGGAGTCGACGCTCGACCAGCTCTCGGCCGGGAGCGAGGGAACGATCACCGTGCAGTCGGTGCTGCAAGGGCTCGGCGCCGTCGAGGAGGAAGCGCTGTTCCGACTGCTCGACCTCGTCGTCGACCGCGACACTGCCGGTGCGCTGACGTTCATCGAGGAGCTGTCCGAGCAGGGGCAGGACCTCGGCCGGCTCGTCACCGACCTGCTCGAGCACCTGCGTCACCTTCTGCTCGTGCAGCACATGGGCGAGGTGCCCGACTCGCTGCCCGTGACCGAGGAGACGCGCGACCGGCTGCGCGAGCAGGCGAACCAGCTCGGCGAGGCGCCGGTGCTGCGGCTCATCGACCTGCTGCACGTCGCGGTCGAGGACATGCGCCAGGGCGGCGATCCGCGACTGCCGCTCGAGCTCGCACTCGTCAAGGTGACGCGGCCGGGTTCGGACCTGTCGAGAGAGTCCACGGCCTATCGGCTCGAGCAGCTCGAGCAACGGGGGCACGCCCCTTCCGGGCACGCCCCGGTGCCTGGCACCGGGGCACGGCTCGAACAGCCGGTGGCCGAGCCGGCGACGCCCGTCGCGCCCCCCTCGCTCGAGCTCGCGTCGCTGCAGGAAGCTTGGCTGCGCACGATCCTGCCCGCCGTCGAGGAGCGCTCGATCCCGACCGCGTCGGTGCTGCGCGAGGCGCGCCTCGCGGGGCTGGCGGACGACCGGCTGACGCTCGAGTTCCCGTCGAGCGCCGACTTCCACCGCAAGCTCGCCGAGGACCCGAAGAACGCGACGCTGCTGCAGGACGCGCTCTACGAGGTGACCGGCCGAAAGCTCGCGGTCGCGTTTCAGCTCGGGGAGCACACGGAGGAGGCGGCCGAGGAGCCGCTCGGAGAGGACGAGATCCTCGAGCTCGTGAAAGAGACCTTCGACGCACGAGAGCTGAAAGAGGGGGAAAACGACTGATGGGCATGGACATGAACAAGCTGCTCGGCCAGATGCAAGAGATGCAGGAGCAGATGGCAAAGGCCCAGGAGGAGCTCGCGACCCAGGTCGTCGAAGCGACGGCGGGCGGCGGAATGGTCACCGTGAAGGCGAACGGGGCCATGGAGATCACCGAGATCACGATCGACCCGAAGGCGATCGACCCGGAAGACCCGGAGCTCCTGGCGGACATGGTCCAGGCGGCCGTGAACGAGGCGATCCGCTCGGCCCAGGCCCTGATGGAACAGCGGCTCGGCGGGCTGGCCGGCGGGGCGCTCGGCGGCCTCGGCCTCGGCCTGTAGTCCGAAGAGGACAGGCAAAATGGCCGCGTGCTGTCCGCCGCGGTCGAGAACCTCGTCGCGCAGCTGACGCGCCTGCCCGGCGTCGGCTCGCGCACGGCCCACCGTTTCGCCTTCCACCTCCTGCGTGTGCCGGAGGAGGAGGCGCTCGCGCTCGCGGCCGCGATCAAAGAGGTGAAGGAGCGCGTGCGCTTCTGCAACGAGTGCGGCAACCTCACCGAGGAAGAGGTCTGCGCAATCTGCCTCGACGCGCGGCGCGACCACTCGGTGATCTGCGTCGTCGAGCATCCGGTCGACCTGATCTCGCTCGAGCGCACGCACGAGTTCCGCGGGCTCTACCACGTGCTCGGCGGGTCGCTCTCGCCGATCGACGGCGTCGAGCCTGAGCACCTGCGGATCGACGAGCTGCTGCGCCGGGTCGAAAAGAACGGAGTCGTCGAGGTCGTGCTCGCGACCAACCCGAACATGACGGGTGAGGCGACCGCGTCGTTCCTCGCCGACCGCCTGCGCGGACGCGTGCGCGTCACGCGGCTCGCGAGCGGACTTCCCGTCGGCGGTGACCTCGAGTACGCGGACGAAGTGACGCTCGGGCGCGCCCTCTCGGGCCGCCGCGAGATGTGACGTAGCCTTTGGGCGTGACGACGACCGACTACGAGGCCGTCCCGAAGGTCCAGCGCGCTGAGCTCCACGGCGGCACCGTCGTGATGAAGTTCGGCGGCACCTCGGTCTCGGACCCCGAGAAGATCAAGGAGGTCGCGCGGCGGCTCGTCGGCGCGCGCGAGGCCGGCTACCGCGTCGTCGGCGTGCTCTCGGCGATGGGGCACACGACCGACGAGCTGCTCGACCTCGCAGCGCAGGTGAGCGCACACCCGCAGCCGCGCGAACTCGACATGCTGATCTCCGTCGGCGAGCGGATCTCGAACTCGCTCTGCGCGATGGCGATCCACGACCTCGGGCACGAGGCGATCTCGCTCACCGGCTCGCAGGCGGGGATCGTGACCGACACGACGCACGGCAAGGCGAAGATCGTCGACGTCCGCGCCCACCGCATCCACGAGTCGCTCGACCAGGACATGATCGTGCTCGTCGCGGGCTTCCAGGGAGTCTCGACCGACCAGGACGTGACGACGCTCGGGCGCGGCGGCTCCGACACGACGGCGGTCGCGCTCGCCGCCGCGCTCGGCGCCGAGCACTGCGAGATCAACACCGACGTGCTGGGCGTCTTCACCGCCGACCCCCGGCTCGTCCCGAACGCGCGAAAGCTCGAGGCGGTCTCGTTCGAGGAGATGCTCGAGATGGCGGCCTCCGGCGCGGCCGTGATGGCCACCCGCTCGATCGAGGTCGCGCGCAGTCACAATGTGCGTCTCCACGTCCGCTCCTCGTTCGGGGAGGACACCGGAACCTGGATCCGCGAGGAGGACGAGACGTTGCTCGAGAAAGCGCTCATCTCAGCCGTCGTGCACCAGCGCCAGGAGACCGTCTACCGGGTCTCGGGAACGACCCCTGCGCGGCTCTTCGCTGAGCTCGCCCGGGCGAGCGTCAACGTCGACACGATCGTCCAGACGAGCGACGAGATCGTGTTCTCCGCCCCCGTCGAGGATCGCCCCGACGCCGCGCGCACGCTCGACGGGCTCGGTGTGGAGTGGAGCGCCCGCGACGACCTCGGGAAGGTGAGCCTCGTCGGGGCGGGAATGAAGAGCCACCCCGGCGTCGCGGCGAAGACCTTCGCGACGCTCGAGGCCGCGGGAATCGAGGCGCCCATCGTGAGCACGTCGCCGATCAAGATCGCCTGTCACGTCGCGAGCACGGACGTCGACCGCGCGGTGCAGGCCCTGCACGAGGCGTTCGAGCTTGCTTAGCGTCGCCAACGTCGGCATCGTCGGGGCGACGGGCGCGGTCGGTCGCGTGGCGATCACGCTGCTGCGCGAGCGCGGCCACGAGAACGTGCGCCTCTTCGCGTCGGCCCGCTCGGCCGGCACCGAGATCGACGGCACCCTCGTGGAGGAGGCGACGCCCGAAGCCCTGCGCGCCGGCGGCCTCGACGTCGTCTTCTTCTCCATCGGCACGGCCCCGTCGCTCGAGCTCGTGCCCCACGCGGTTGCGGGAGGCGCCGTCGTGGTCGACAAGTCGTCGGCCTACCGGTTGCAGGACGGCGTCCCGCTCGTCGTGCCCGAGGTGAACGGCGAGCGTGCGATCGAACACGACGGGATCGTCGCCAACCCGAACTGCTGCTCGATCCCGCTTTCGTGCGTGCTCAAGCCGCTGCACGACGCAGCGGGAGTGCGACGTGTCCGCGTGGCGACCTACCAGTCCGCGTCGGGCGCGGGCACCGAGTCGATGGAGCGCCTGCGCGCGACGTCGACCGACGACACCGATCTCGCGATGGACTGGGACTTCGACGGCGAGGAGTTCGACGAGGAGGCGAAGCTCCGCGACGAGACGCGCAAGATCCTCGAGCTCCCGGAGCTGCCGATCCATGCGCAGTGCGTCCGCGTGCCGGTGATGGTCGGACACGCGGAGGCGGTGTGGGTGGAGACCGACGACGCGCTCTCGCCCGACGACGCGCGGCGCATCCTCGGCGGCGCGCCGAGCATCCGCCTCGTCGACGTCCCGACGCCGAAGCAAGCCGAGGGGATCGACGACGTGCTCGTCGGTCGCATCCGCCGCGACACCACCGAGCCGAACGGGCTCAGCCTCTTCGTGGTCTGCGACAACCTCCGCAAAGGCGCAGCGCTGAACGCGATCCAGATCGCCGAGCTGCTGCTCGAGCGGCAGCGGGTCGCGGCCTAAGGCTGTCTAGGCTCAGGCAACGGCTCGGGGAAGAACGCTTCCTTCACGACCCGCAGCACCTTCGAGCGCGAGCCCTCGGCGACCGGCTGCAGGCCGCCGAGCTCGAGCCGCACGAGCTCGACCCGGCCGGCCGCCCGAACGGTGAGGAAACCGAAGTCGGAGAGAAAGTCCCGCGGGAAGATCGTCTTGTGCACCTGGAAGCGCTCGTACGGGCTCTCCCCCTCCGGGTAGCGGTACGCGAACGCCTCGAGCGCGCGGGCGCCCTTGTCGCGCGCGTCGCCGATCGCCGCGAGGAAGAGCGACTGCATCACCCACGGGCTCGACGACGCGACGAGGTACGCGCACGTGACGAGCACCGCGTCGTCCGAGGGCGGGCCAGCCGGGAGCTCCGCGGCGCGCGGGAAGAGCTCGGCCGGCCCGTACTGCATCGAACCGAGCGTGTTGCCGTGCTCGTCGCGGTAGACCGTGCCCCACGCGCCCCAGTCGTCCTCGATCTTGTCCATCCAACGGTCCTTGTTCGCGGTGCGCCCGCCGCGCGACTGCCACCAGACGCAGGTGTGGCAGACGCTCGGAGCCGTCGGCAGGGTTACCCGCGTCAGTCCCGAGAGGTGCGCCGCCATCAGGCAACCTCGTCGACGACGACGTCGACCCGCGCTGCGTCGACGTCTGCCATTCGCTTCAGGTACTCGCGCACGCGTTGCTGAACCTCTCTGCCGACTTGCGGGATCGAGGCGCCCCACTCGACCGCCAGGCGGAGCTCGACCGTCACGTGTCCCCCGTCCTCGTCGAGCTTCACACCGCGCCGGTACGGAAGCGCTCGGTCGACGAGGCCGCGCACGCCATCGACCGCGAGCGCCGCGTCGGCGGCGTAGCGGCTGAGCACCTCCGCCGAGATCGACGCGTGACCCTCCACGTGACCGATTCTAGGCGGGCCGCAGCACGAGCTCGGTCGCCTCGGGGCGCGCGAAGAAGCGAAACGGCACGAACGTCGTGCCGAGCCCCGGCGACACGTGCAGCACCGACCCCCCACGGCGGTAGAGACCCTTCGTGTAGCGCCAGTTGAAATGGGCGAGACGCAGCTTGCCGCGACCGTACGGGATCGCGATCTGGCCGTCGTGCAGATGGCCCGCGAGCACGAGCTGGTACGCGCCCGGCCGAACGCGGTCGAAGACGTACGGGTAGTGGCAGAGCAGGATGCGGAGGTCCGCGTCGGGGTCGAGCCTGCCCTCGGGGTCGGCGCTGCCGGAGCGATACGAGACGGGGTCGATCCCCACCAGCTGCACGCGCCGGCCGCGCAGCTCCAGCTCGACCGAGTCGTCGCGCAGCAGGTGCGCTGGCGAGAGGTCTTCGAGCCGGCTCGGGGCGGCGAGCGGGTCGCGTGCGTCGCCGAAGTCGTGGTTCCCGAGCACCGCGTACGTGCGCGGCCCGAGGCGCTGCAGGAGCTCGCGGAGCTTCGGCTCGCCGCGCGGGTGCGTGAGCAGGTCGCCCGTCAGCAGCACGAGGTCGGGCCGGCGCTCCTCCACCCACGCCACTGCCCGTTCGACCGCTCGCGCGCTGCCGGACGGAACTCCGAGGTGGAAGTCTGAGAGGTGGGCGAGGCGCACCCCGTCGAGCTCCGGAGCCAGCCCGGGAACCTCCAAGTCGACCGTCCGGAGCCGCACCCAGCCGGCCTCGAACCAGCCCCAGCCGAGCAGCGCCGCGGCCGCGGCGCCCAGGCCGGCGGCGATGCGCGCGAGCATCCCGAGACCTTAGAGATGGCTCGGGCCCGGCCGAAGCCGGGCCCGAAACCGCCTCTCCAGACAGCTAGATGCCAAACGAGGGCGAGACTTGCGGCTCGCTAGACCTCGAGCTTCTCGAGCACCGGCTTCATCGAGACCACGTGCCGCCTGAACTTGAGCTCGGAGTCCTCGAGGCCGGCCGCGACGCCGATCAACTGCGCGAGGTGCATGATCGGCATCGGCTTCAGCGGGTCGAGACCCTCCTTCTTTCGCTGCGCGTTCAGCTTCGACTGCCACGCGTCGAGTGACAGGTGGCAGAGCGGGCACGGCGTCACGATCGCGTCGGCGCCGCCCTCGATCGCCTGCTCGATCGGCTGGATCAGCTCGCCGAGCGCGGTGTCCTCGCGCGCCTGGATGATCGGGAAGCCGCAGCACTTGATCTTCGCCGGGTAGTCGACGACCTCGCCGCCGCACGCTTCGATGATCCGCTCGAGCGACCACGGCTTGTCGGGGTCCTCGAACCCGAGCAGCTTCGACGGCCGCAGGATCTGACAGCCGTAGAACGGCGCGATCTTGATCCCCTTCAGCCCCTTGTGCGCGGAGGCCTTCAGCAGCTCGAAGCCCTCGCCGTCCGCGACGAGCCAGAGGAAGTGCTTTACCTCGACCGCGCCGCTGTAGGGCGGCACGCCGACTGCCTCGAGGTTGGTGTTCACGCGCGCGAGGAGCGCGTCGTCGCCCTTCAGCATGAAGTCAGCCTGCCTCAGGTTCAGCGTGCAGACGTTGCAGATCGTCATCAGCGTGTCGGAGCCTGTCGCCTCCGCGTACGCGAGGATGCGCGCGTTCAGGTGGAGGTAGTAGTCGGGCTCCGCCTCGTGGATGTCGCCTGCCCCGCAGCACGTGACCGACTCGAGGTCGATGAGCTCGAGCCCGACCTTCGGCGCGAGCGCTTGCGTCGAGGTGTCGAGCTCCTTTGCGGAGAGCGCGGCTAGGCAGCCCTTGTAGTACGCGACCTGTCTCATCAGTCGGCCTCCAACTCGACCGCCGGCGGGCCCTCGCCCTCGAGCCCGTGATCGAGCTTCGTGAGCGCGCGCTCGCCCTGGAAGATCCCCTCGTAGCCCGCCTTGCCCTGCTCCTGCACGAGCTTGTGCAGGCCGCGCGCCTCGTCGACGTTCTCCGCGACGTGCGGCGGGAACGGCAGCGGCACCTTCCCCTTGACCGCGAGGCCCATCGCGAACTTCATCTGCGAGATCGCCGTGATGACGCCCTGAGTCTTCGGCACGAGCTCGGTCTCGCGCAGCCACCCCGTGGTCTCGGCCGACTTGATGAACCACTTGGCGTGCTTCGCGCCCATGTCCCGGTCGATGCCCTCCTTGACCGCCTCGGCGCCGAGCTTCGCGATCGCGTCGCGCGGGTCGACGCCCTTCGGGCAGCGTTCGTTGCAGAAGTAGCACCGCGTGCACTCCCAGATCCCATGCTCGTCCGAGTAGTCCTCGAGCCGCTCGACCTTCGCACCGTCGCGAGGGTCACCGACGAACCGCATCCCCTTCGCGAGCGCCTGCGGGCCCCGGAACTCGGGACTCGACTCCATCGCGTTGCACTCGGAGACGCAGCAGCCGCAGTTGATGCAGAGGGCCTCCTTGTGGATGACGTTCATGCGCTCCTGCGAGACGACGTACTCCTTGCCCTCGGGCGGCTCCTCGTAGCCTGGCTGCAACCACGGCTTCATCGACTTGAACTTCTCCCAGAACGGATCCATGTCGACGACGAGGTCCTTGACGATCGGGAGGTTGCCCATCGCGGAGATGACCGGCACCTGGCCGGCCTCCGCGATGTCGTACATCCGCATCTTGCACGCGAGCACCGCGGCGCCGTCCATGCGCATGCCGCACGAGCCGCAGATCATCATCCGGCAGCTCTTGCGGTACGCGAGCGTGCCGTCGTGGCGGTCCTTGACGATGTCGAGGCAGTCGAGGAGCGTCGCCTCCTCGGGCGCGTCGATCTCGTATTCCTCGAGCGCGCGGTCGCCGGTCGCGGCGCTGTAGCGCCAGATCTTCAAGCCGACCTGCATCAGTACTTCCGCTCCTCGGGTTCCCACTTGGTCATGCGGACCTCCTTGTACGAGAGCTCGGGCCCGCCGTTCACCCAGCGGGAGATGGAGTGCTTGAGGAAGTTCTCGTCGTCACGTGTCGGGTGGTCGTGCGGGCGCGAGTGCGCGCCGCGCGACTCCTTGCGCGCGATTCCCGCCTGCAGCATCGTCGCGGCGAGGTCGAGCACGCGGCCGAGCTCGATCGCCTGCGTCAGGTCGCTGTTGAAGACGGTCCCCTTGTCCTCGACGTACACGCCGGGGTATCGCTCGCGCAGGCCCTCGATGATCTCGACCTGGCGCGCCATCTTCCCTTCCTCGCGGAAGACGCCGAAGTTCTCGAGCATCGACGAGCCGAGCTCGTCGCGGATCTTCCACGGACGCTCGCCGCTCGTGCGGCCGAGCAGCGCCTTCAGCTCCCGCTCGACGTCGCGCTCGACGGCGTCGGGCACCTCGACGGTCGTGTTCGAGAGCGCCCAGTCGGCGGCGGCCGCGCCGGCGCGCCGGCCGAACGTGATCGTCTCCATCAGCGAGTTGCCGCCGAGCCGGTTCGCGCCGTGCACCGAGACGCACGCGACCTCGCCGGCCGCGTAGAGACCCGTGAGCTCGGTGAGGCCGTCGCTGTCCGTCTCGACGCCGCCCATGTGGTAGTGCGCGCCCGGTCGCACGGGGATCGGCTCGAAGATCGGGTCGACGCCCGCGTAGACCATCGCGAGCTCGCGCGAGCCGGGAAGCCGGTCGAGGATCTTCTCGGCGCCGAGGTGCGTCAGGTCGAGCAGCACCGAGCCGTTGATCCCGCGCCCTTCGTCGATCTCCGTCTGCTCCGAGCGGGAAACGACATCGCGCGATGCGAGGTCCTTCGCCGTCGGCGCGTAGCGGACCATGAAGCGCTCCCCGTTCGCGTTGCGCAGCACACCGCCTTCGCCGCGACAGCCCTCGGTGATCAGGATCCCGCTCGGGTACATCGTCGTCGGGTGGAACTGCATGAACTC
>JBDTVA010000027.1:0-9078 GCA_040007455.1 Actinomycetota bacterium
GTCGCGTCGGACATTCCCGGCTACCGCGACGTCGCAACGCGCGAGACGAGCCTCGCGGTCCCGCCAGGTGATCCGGTGTCGCTTGCGCAGGCGCTTGTCGCAATCGTCGAGGACGAGCCGCGCCGGCAGGCGATGGGCGCGGCCGCGCGCGAGCTCGCCCAGGAGCAGTACGGCTGGGAGACGATCGCCAGACGGCTAGCGGGCGTCTACGAGCTCGTCACCGGGCAGGCCCGGGCCGGAGCGCGCGCGTGATCGTCTTGCGCAACACGTGGTCGCGGGCGGCGATCGTGCTCGCGCTGCTCGGCGCCGCAATCGTGATGCTCTGGTGGCGCGGCCCGGAGTGGGGGCTCGTCGCGGACGCGTTCCGGCTCGTCGAGTGGACCTGGATCTTCGCGGCCATCGGGCTCAACCTGCTGTCGGTGGTCGCGCGCGCGCTTGCATGGCGAACGGTTGTGAACGAGGCGCTGCGGGAGCACTCACCGCCGTTCGACCGTATCTTCTCCGCGTTCGGGATCGGCCTGCTCGCGAACGCGGTGCTGCCGGCGCGCACCGGGGAGCTCGCGCGGGTCGCCGTGCTGACCCGCCAACTGCCTCGCGGGCGCGGATATACGGCGACGTTGCTCGGCACGGTGTTCACGCACCGGCTGTTCGACGTGATCCCGGCGATGCTGCTCGTCGTCTACGTGCTGCTCACGGCAAGGATTCCGCACTGGGCGCTGACGAGCATCGCGATCGCGGCAGCTCTCGGCGGCATCCTGCTCGTCTTCGCGCTGATCACGTCGCGGCTGCGCAAGCCGGTTGTCGACGAGCTCACCCGCCTCCGGCGCCTCCTTGCGATGGCGCGCGTTGGGCTGGACGTGCTGCGTTCGCCCGCGCGCGTGGCGCTCGCGATCTTCTTCCAGTGTCTCGGCTGGCTGTTCCAGCTGCTCGCGGTGTGGGTCGCGATGCGCGCGTTCGACATCGACGCGCCGCTGCCCGCTGCGGGGCTCGTCCTCGTGCTGATGAACATCGCGACGATCTTCCCGCTCTGGCCGGGGAACATTGGCCTGCTGCAGGCGGCGGTTGCGCTGCCGCTCGTGTCGTACGGAGTGGCGTACACGACCGGCTTCGCGTACGGGCTCGGTCTGCAGATCGTCGAGATGTCGGTCGGAGTCGGGGTCGGGATCGTGTTCCTCGCGCGGGAGGGGATCTCGTTCGCGACGCTCAGGCGCATGCCGGACCCCGGCGAGCCGCAGCTTCGCGTAGTGACGGAGGAGGAACATGCGCGCGCTCGCAGCGCCTAGCGGCCTCAAGGGCGTTCTGACCGCGCGCGAGGCGGCCGCGGCGCTGGCGGAGGGGTTCCGCTCGGCAGGCGTCGAGTGCGACGAGCAGCCGGTCGCCGACGGCGGGGAGGGGACGATCGACGTGCTCGACGGCGAGCGCCGCTTCGCGGACGTGCACGATGCCTTCGGGTGCGCGCGGCGGGCCGAGTGGCTCTTGCTCGCCGATGGGACCGCCGTCGTCGAGGCTGCGCACGCGATCCCGCTCGATCCGGCTCGTCTCGACGTACGGGCCGCTTCGAGCCGCGGGCTCGGAGAGCTCATCTCGCAGGTCGCCGACGCGCACGCGCTCGTCGTCGGCCTCGGCGGCACCGCGAACATGGACGCCGGGGCGGGATTGCTCGAGGTGCTCGGCGAGTTGCCGCTGCCGACCCGGGTCGCCTGCGACGTGCAGACGACGCTCGCAGACGCACCGAGGCTGTTCGGGCCGCAGAAGGGGGCGACGGCCGCCGACGTGGCCGAGCTCGAGCGCGCGTTCGCGGGACACCCGCACGGCGCGATCCCCGGCTCGGGCGCGGCCGGCGGCCTCGGGGCGGCGCTCTCGTCGCTCGGCGCCGAGCTCGTGCCGGGCGCGGAGCTCGTGCTCGACCTGATCGGCTTCGACCCGAGTGGCTACGACCTCGTCGTGACCGGCGAAGGAACCGTCGACGAGACGACGTTCGAGGGCAAGGCCCCCGCGGTCGTGCAACGACGCAGCCTCGCCGTGGGGGCGCGCTGCGTGCTGTTCGGCGGCCGCGTGCTCGCGGCCGAGGCGGTACCACTCTCGGGCGACCCGGACCGGGCCTATGTGGATCTCATTGAGCTGGGTATGCGGCTCGGTCGGGCCCACGCCACGTATTGACGTCGAAGCCCCAGACCTCTCTGGGATCCTGGTGACCGGTTGGCGAACCGTTGTACTCGTAGCGCCAAACGGTCTCGCGTGACTCCGGACCGATCCGCACGATCTCGAGCGCGCTGACGCGCCCTTCGCGGTTCGGGTCGTGCTCGTCCAGGAACTCGAAGGCGAATTCGCTCGCCTCGATGAACGAGTCGGCCGTGTGCCGGAGTCCCAGGTCCAGCCCAGGGTGCAGCTTCATGCTCTCGTGCACTGCATAGGACTGCCCGGCCGCATGGCTCTGGCTCTCAGCCATGCTGTTCTCCTTTCGACCCTGAGCCTAGGCGGCGGCCGCGAGGGCCGCATCACCCGACCTAGTGAGTCGGCCGAACCTAGTGACGCTGGTCGACTTGTTTTGCGAGCGCCTGAAGGATCTTCCAGGCGATGCTCGCGTTCGTCTGCACGAGCGGCCGGAACTCCCAGGGGGTGAGGCCGTAGCACTTGAGCTCGGTCTCGGCGGTCACGGTCGCAGTCCGCGGCCCCTCGGTGATCAGGGCGATCTCGCCGAAGTGGTCGCCCGAGTGGAGCCGGCGCACCTCGTTGTCGCCGACGGTGACCTTGGCCTCCCCGTCGCGGATGATGAAGAAGCCGACGCCGCCCTGGTTCTCCTCGGCGACGGTCTCGCCCGGCGCGAACGTCCGCTCGTGGACGGTGCGGGCGATCGTCTCGAGCTCGCGCGGGTCGAGCCCGGCGAAGATCGGGACGCGCTGGAGGAGCTCGGTCGCTTCGGAGGCCACGGTGGGCAAGATCCTATACGGCGGGACGCGACTCTTCGACCCGCTTCGCGAGCTCCTCGATCCGGCCCTCGGCCGCGTCGAGCCGCTCTCGGCAGAGCTTGTAGAGCTGCTCGCCGCGCTCCCAGAGTGCGAGTGCCTCGTCGAGCGGCGCCTGCCCGTGCTCGAGGCGCTGAACGATCTGCTCGAGCTCCTTCTGGGCGTCCTCGAAGTTCACCTGGTGTCCTCGACCCGCGCGCCGAAGCCGCCTTCGGCCAGCTGGACATCCACCCGGCCGCCGGGCTCGACCTCGGACGACGAGCGGACGATCGCGTCCTCGGTCCGGACGATCGCGTAGCCGCGCGCAAGTGTTGAGCTCGGAGAGAGCACGCGCAACCGCGAGGTCGCGTTCTCGAGCGCCGCGCGCTTGCGTTCGACGAGCAGGAGCGGGGCTCGCCGCAGACGCTCGTGCAGCGCCTCCGTCGTCCGCCGTTCGCGTTCGACGGCGAGCGCCGGGGCGCGCCGCAGCCGGGCGCCCACGCTGTGCGTCCGCTCGCGCTGGCGCTCGAGCGTCCGCCGGACAGAGTGCTGGAGCGAGGTGCGCGAAGCGTCGAGCCGCGCCGTGAGCTCGGCGTGGTCCGGGACGACAAGCCTGCCCGCTGCGGTCGGCGTGGAGGCGCGCACGTCGGCGGCGAGGTCGCAGAGCGGGGTGTCCTGCTCGTGGCCGACGGCGCTGATGACGGGCACTGGGCACGCTGCAACTGCGCGCACGAGCCGCTCGTCGCTGAACGGCAACAGGTCGTCGAAGCTCCCGCCGCCCCGGGTGAGCACCACGACGTCGACGCCCTCCGCGCAGATCTCCTGGAGCGACGCGACCATTGCGAGTGCGGCGCGGGGACCCTGCACGAGCGTTTCGGCGACGACGAGGTGCGCGGACGGGAAGCGTGTCGTCACGGCGGTGATCACGTCTCGCTTCGCGGCGGCGTCGTTTCCGGTGACGAGCCCGATCTTGCGCGGGAGAAACGGGAGCGGGCGCTTGCGTGCTTCCGCGAACAAGCCTTCGGCCGCGAGCTTCTTCTTCAGCCGCTCGAGCGCCGCGAGGTGGTCGCCTTCGCCGAACCGCTCGATCGTCAGCGCGCGCAGCTTGAACTCGCCCTTCGCCGCGAAGAGCTCGGGCCGTCCGTAGACGTGCACGCGCTCGCCGTCGACGAGATCGAGCCGGAGCGCGTCGAACTGACCGCGCGGGATCGACGCGGGCAGGGACGAGCCGTCTGTCGGATCCTTCAACGTCAGGAAGACGTTCGCCCACCCCTGGTGGCGGCGCAGCTCGGTCACCTCGCCCTCGATCCAGATCGTCGGCAGGCGCGCGATCCAGTCTGCGACGCCGCGGTTGAACGACGCGACCGTGTAGACCTTGCGGTCTCCGTACTGCAGCGCTTCGGCCTTCGACACGAAGCCGATGCTAGCGATGCGCTAAGAACCCTTTCACGATGGAGCGCTGTGCCGCCGGGCCGCGCTGGGCGGCGCGATGCGGCGTCCTCACGCTCCCTGCGTCCTTGCCTCGCACCACCCATCGCACCCCGGCAACGAGGCACCATCATGAAAGGCGTTCTACAGCAGGATCTCGGCGGCCGTGTGGGCCTCGCAGCCCGAGCGGATCATCTCGACCGCGCGGTGCAGGTCGGCCCCGCTCGCGGCGATGCGCTCGGCCAGTGGAAGCGGGTATCCGGCCTCGATGAGGACATGTAGACGCCAGCTCTCGACTTTTGCGCGCTCGCTCTGCGGCTCGATCGTCTGGGTGTCGCTCATGGACCGCCTCCGTTCGTGGTCCCTGAGACGATCCCTCCCCACGATTGTTGGGCTCAACGGGCCCGTGCGTAGGTCTCGTCGATGCGGCGTCCGAGCTCGGTCAGGCGTGCCTGAATCACCGTGCGGTCGGCGTCCACATCAGCCGTCAGCGCCTGCACGCGCCGCATCAGCTCCTCCTCAGCCTCTGCCAGACGCCGCTCGAGTGCAGCGACTGCGTCGTCCCGCTGTCGCTCGAGCCCAGCGGCGATCTGCCCGAGGCGCTTCTCGAGCCGCTGCGTTCCCGCGTCGGAGATCTGGCCGAGCTTGTCCGAGAGCACGCCGCTCGCCTCGCGCTCGAACGACGCGACCGCGCGTTCCATCTCGCGTGCGAGCCGCTTCGCGGCGTCCTCGCGGGCGACCTTGATCGCTTCGCCGAACTGCTGCGAGGCGATCTCCGCGTAGCCCGAGCCGGCGCGGTCGATCACCCGCTGGAGCTGGTCGAGCTGCTTCCGCTCGATCTCGGCGAACCCCGCGGCGATCCGTCGCGAGGCTTCCGTTTCCTCGCGGTCGATCTGCTCGCGGAGCGCGTGCTCGCGCTTGCGAAGCCGCTCGGCGACCTCGTGCAACGCGCGCCTGCGCTCCACGCCCTGTGACTCCAGCTCGGCATTAGCGGCCTGTACCGATTCTTCGATCGTGCGCCCGAGCTCGTCGCGCATCCGGGCAACCGCGGCGCGCTGCTCGTCGCTCTCGCCGACGATCCGCTCCGCGTCAGCGGCGATGCGGGATTCGACCTGCGCGATGAGCTCGCGGTGTCGGTCGCCCACGTGCGAGATCTGCTCCGCGAGTCGCTCTTGAACGCGGTCGAGGTCACCGGACCACTCGGCAAAGCGCCGCTGCACCTGCTGCTGCGCCGCACTGAGCGACGCGGCGAGCTCGTCGCGCAGCTGTGCCTCGCGCGTGACCATCGAGCCTCTCCGCTCCTCCACCATGCGGCGCTCCTCGTCGGCGAGGATGGATGCGGAGTCGGCACGGGCGAGCGCCAGTGTTCGCTCGAGCTCAGCAGCGCGCTCGGTCGACTCGCGGTCGATCAGCGTTCGCAGCCGCTCCTCTGCGCGTGTGAAGTCGGCGTCGAGCGCCCTGCCGCGGCGGATCAGGCGCGAGAGCGCATACGCGCCGAGTTGCGCAACCGCGCAGACCGTGAGCCCGGCAGCAGCGACGGCGAGGGTGAGGTCAGGCTCCAAGGCGAGCGCGATCCAGGCCGACACGGCTGCGGACCCGGTGAGCGCGGCGAGCGCGTACGCGGTACGGCCGGACAATCGCCCGCTCGCCGCCATCGCGAACGACGCGGCGAGCACGACGATCGCCACGGCGAAGCCGATCGAGAACGCGGCTGCCACGGCCACCATGCTAGTGCCCCTCCCTGGAAGGGCACTAGGCACTTCTATCCTTGGCCACGTGGAGCTGGTCGAGGAGCTGGATCGGATTGCGGCGGTCGCCGAGGGATACGCGATCGACGGGGAGCAGCTTGCAGGCGTCCTTCCCGCTGAGCCCGACCCGGGTGCCCGCGTGTACGTGTGCGCGTTCGAGCGCGGCGACGATCGCTCCTGGCTGGCCTTCGACAGGGACGGCACGCCGCTTCGCAGCCGCGCGCGTGTGCGCGACGCTGTCTCGATCGCGGCGCTCTGCGAGCTCGCCGACGAGAACGCCGGCGGTGGTGACCTCTCCGACCTCCGCTCGCGCCTGGTCTCGCTCCGCCTGACCGAGCACGTCGACGGGATCGGTGAGGCCGAAGAGGCCGCGCTCGCCCTCGAGTCCGTGGTGGGCTCGCCGCCGCGGGTCGCCACGCCGGCGCACCTCGACGCGGTCGGCGCGGCGACGCTCCGGCTCGAGCGCGCGCTGGGGGAGACCGCGGCGTCGCCGTTCGCGGCCGCGATGCAGCAGGCCCGCGTGGCGGTCGACGAGCTCGCGCTCGAGGTCGAGACGGCCTACAAGCTGCCGCTAGAGTGATGCCATGGAAGGTGGCTTCGGATTCCCGTTCGGCGGCGACCCCGAGGAGCTCCTGCGGGGGCTACGCGAGTTCGCCGAGAAGCAGGCTGAGACCGTGCACGAGGCGCAGCGCGAGCAGTTCGCCACGCTGACCCTGAACACGGCGGTCGAGCTGACCGGTGCGGCGCTCTCACAGATGAATCCTGCTGGCTCGGCCGAGGAGCAGGCGATGGCGCTCCGGGACGCGATGCGGGTGCTCTTCCCCGAGGCGGTGGCGCTCGTCAGCGCTGCACGCCAGGGGTTCATGCGCGAGTCCTGATCTGCCGATAGAGAGGGCGTGCGGCGCCTCCTCGGCACGATTCTGCTTGCGCTTGCGCTCGCTCCGGCTGCGCAGGCGGACTCGAACCTGCTTGTCGGGATCGTCGACGACCAGCTCAAATGGACCGCCCATCCGAAGCCGGCCACGGCCGCGCTTCGCGATCTGGGGATCGGGGCGCTCCGTGTTCCGCTCACCTGGCGCCGCGGCAACTCGAAGCTGACCCGCACCGACGCGGTGACCATGAACCGCGTGGTCGGCGCGACGTTCCCCATGCGGATCGTCCTGACCGTGGCCGGGCTCGCTCGCGAGGCACCGAAGACCGACGCCGAGCGCGGCCAGTTCTGCGCGTACGTGCGCGATGCGCTCTCGCGTTATCCGCTGATCAACGACGTCACGATCTGGAACGAGGTCAACTCGAACGACTTCTGGCAGCCGCAGTTCGCGAACGGCGAGAGCGTCGCTCCCGGTGAGTACGCCCTGCTGCTCGCACGCTGCTACGACACGCTGAAGGCCGCGCGCCCCCGTCTGAACCTGATGACGGACACCTCGCCTCGCGGGAACGACAATCCGTATGCCGTCTCGAACGCGAGTCACTCGCCGGGGCTGTTCGTGCGGAAGCTCGGCGAGGCGTACCGTGCGATGGGTCGCGAGCGGCCGTTGTTCGACAACGTCGGCCACCATCCATACGGCGACTTCTCGCTCGAGAGCCCCTTCGCGAGACACCCGAACACCGGGTCGATCGGGCAGGGCGACTACGACAAACTCGTGTTCGCGTATGCCGAGGCGTTCGCCGGCACCGACCAGCCGACGATCGGCGGCGGTGCGCGCATCTACTACCTCGAAGACGGGTTCGAGACGACGATCGAATCCGCGAAGCGCTCGCTCTACAACGGTGTCGAACGCGCCCGCACCGTCGGGTCGGAAGCGCTGCACGCGGAGCAACTCGTGGACGCGGTGCGCTTCGCGTACTGCCAGCCGTACGTCGCCTCGTTCTTCAACTTCCTGCTGACCGACGAGAAGCGCCTGGCCGGATGGCAATCGGGGGTGCTCTGGGCGGACGGTTCGAAGAAGCCCGCCTACGCGGCCCTGCGCGGCGTGACCCGCGAAGTGCGCTCGCGCACGGTCAACTGTGTGGCGCTGCGGAAGAAGGAGGCCGACACGCTTTCGGGCGGGTTTATCTTCCTGCCTCCCCGCAAGCCCTGAGCCGCCTCTAGAATCGCCGCGGCTTGGCCCTTCTCGACCGCGCGCTCGTTCATCTGCTGCCGGCGGTTCCGCGTCCGATCGTCCGGCGGATCGCCGATCGCTACATCGCCGGCGAAGAGATCGACGATGCGGTCGCGACCGTGGCGCGTCTGAACGCGGATGGGAAGACGGCGACGATCGACGTCCTCGGGGAAGAGATCCACAACGCCCAGGAGGCGCAGGAGATCGTCGACGCCTACCACGACACGCTCGACGCGATCGGCGAGCACGGGCTTGACGCGAACGTGAGTGTCAAGCCGACGGCGGTCGGCCTGAAGCTCGGCTACGGCGTCGGCAGCGCGAACGTCGAGGCACTCGTGCGACACGCTGCGGAGAGCGGCAACTTCGTTCGCATCGACATGGAGGATTCGAGCACGACGGACGACACGCTCCGCATGTACCGAGAGCTACGGGAAGCGGGGCTCGACAACGTGGGCATCGTGCTCCAGGCGCGGCTGCGCAGAACGCTCGACGACATCGCCGCGCTCGCCGACCTGCAACCGAACGTCCGGATCTGCAAGGGCATCTACCTCGAGCTCGAGCCGAGCGCCTTTACGGACTTCGAGGAGATCCGGGCGAACTACGTACGGAGTCTCGAAGCGCTCGTCGGGACGGCGTCGTACGTCGGAATCGCGACGCACGACGAGTTCCTGATCTCCGAGGGGAAGCGGATCGCACGCGAGCGGTACGAGTTCCAGATGCTGCTCGGCGTGCGCGAGTCGCTCGGGCGGGAGCTCGTGCGGGACGGCGAGCGCCTGCGCATCTACGTGCCGTTCGGGCGCCAGTGGTACGAGTACTCGCTGCGCCGGCTGCAGGAGAACCCGCGGATCGCCGGGT
>JBDTVA010000028.1:0-9021 GCA_040007455.1 Actinomycetota bacterium
TCGCCACCGGCCGCTCCGACTACCCGAACCAGATCAACAACGTGCTCGCCTTCCCCGGCATCTTCCGCGGTGCGCTCGACGTTCGCGCGTCGGAGATCACGGAGGAGATGAAACTCGCCGCCGCGAAGGCGATCGCAGGCGTGATCCCGGCCGACCACCTCGCACGCGACTACATCGTGCCGAGCGTGTTCGACCGCGAGGTCGCACCGGCGGTCGCTGCCGCGGTCGCGGCGGCCGCGGAGGACTCCGGCGTCGCGCGAAAGCCGAGGCGGGGGAGCGGGAGCGTGACGCCGTGAGCGAAGCCTGCGGCTTTTCCGCAGCCGGCGTGGCCACTTTCCGGATGCACCCGTGGCTCGCTCCGCCCAGCATCCGCAAGATGAGCGAAGCGACGACCTACGCGATCGTCTGGCACGACGAGGAGAATCGCTTCGTCGGCTCTCTTCGACTCGAGCCGGATGTGATGCGGCTCGAAGGGCGCGGCTCGGGCGGCGAGGAAGGCCTTCGCACCGTCACCTACGGCGACATCCGCAGGATCGAGTTGCGAAGGAACAACGGAAGCCGGGAGATCGCGATCTCGCTCGCCGACAACGACAATCTGCTCCTGACGAGCCTCGATGCGCCAGGAAGCCTTGGTGAGCTCGCCGATCGCCTGCGCCGCCGCACGGATTACCCGCACAGCTGATCCGTCGCGTCGCGGATGACCGGGCGCGGGCTCCGGGCGACGCTGGGCTCAACCAACCGGAGGCACGACCATGAAGACCATCCTCATCGCAACCGACGGATCCGTGGGCGCGCAGGCAGCGGTCGAGGAAGGCCTCGATCTCGCCAGTGAGACCGGAGCGGACGTGCTGTTCGTCGCCATCCGCCAGCCGCCGTATCCGATCCTCGGAGATCCGTACTGGCAGCAGTCGCTGTCGAACGAGCTCGCACGCCTGAGGCCGGCGCTGAAAGACGCGGTCGAACGGGCGAATTCGCGCGGCATCCACGCGGACTACGACCTGCTCGAGGGAGATCCGGCTGAGCGGATCCTCGACCTGGCCGGCTCGCGCGACGTCGACCTGATCGTGATCGGGTCGCGCGGCCTCGGCTCGGTCGCCTCGGCGATTCTGGGCAGCGTGTCGAAGCGCGTGCTTCACGACGCGGACCGACCGGTCCTCGTCGTGAACCAGCCCGCGGCGGTCCCGGTCACGACGTGACCGAGCGCACGGCGCGCGGTCTCACCGAGAGCGAGGCCGCGCGCCGGCTCGCGGCGCGGGACCCGTACGCCCCGACGACGAGCCGCTCGTACGCGAGCATCGTCCGCGCCAACGTCCTCACCGTCTTCAACCTCATCCTCGCCGTCGCCGGCGCCGCAACGCTGGCGTTCGGAGAGTGGCAAGACGCGCTCTTCCTCGGCGTCCTCTTCTCGAACTCGGCGATCGGGATCACGCAAGAGATCCGGGCCAAGCGCGCGCTCGACCGGCTCGCTGCGCTCGTCGCACCGACTGCGACCGTCGTTCGCGACGGGATCGCGCGAACCGCCGCAGTCGACGAAGTCGTGCCGGGTGACCTTCTGCGCGTCCAGCCCGGAGACCAGATCGTCGCCGACGGCGAGCTCGTGCATGCGGACGGGATCGCCCTCGACGAGTCGATCCTCACAGGAGAGTCCCGGCCTGTCGTCCGCCGAACAGGCGCGCACGTTCGCTCCGGCTCGTTCGTCGTCGAGGGCGCGGGCGAGCTCGTCGTCGAGGCGGTCGGGCCGGAGAGCTACGCGGCAACGATCACCGGCGAGGCGCGTGCGTTCCGCCACCCGCGCTCCCCGCTGGAGCGCGCGATGAACCGGCTGCTGCTGACGCTCGTCGCCGTGATCGCCCCGCTCGGGATCGTGCTCGGCGTGGCCTTGTGGGAACGGCGGACACCGCTCACCGAAGCGGTTCCGACGTCCGTTGCCGCCGTCGTCACGCTCGTGCCCGAAGGCCTGATCCTGCTCGCGAGCCTCACGTTCGCCGTCGCGGCACTGCGAATGGCCGCCCGCGGCGCGCTCGTGCAGCAGCTGAACGCCGTCGAGTCGCTCGCGTCCGTCGACGTCGTGTGCATGGACAAGACCGGAACGCTGACCGAGCCCAGGCTCGAAGTCCTCCGCATCGTCCCGGCCCGCGGGGTCGACCGGGGCGAGGTCGAGGCGCGAGTCGCCGAGTACGCGGCGTCCGCGCCGATCCGCAACTCAACCGTCGACGCGCTCGCGGAGCGGTTCCCCGCGCAGGCGCCCGCGGAGCCGGGCGCGAACGTGCCGTTCTCGTCGCGTCGCCGGTTCGGCGCGGTGCGACGAAACGGGAGCTGGATCGTCGTCGGCGCGCCCGAGCTCTTCGCGCTGGGGCAGCTCGGCGACACAGCCGAGCGTGAGGCGGAGTCCGGACGGCGCGTCGTCGCGCTCGGGACCTCCCGCAACGGCGTTTCCGCCGACCGTGGTCTGGACGACGTGCCGGCGCTCGGCCTCGCCGTCCTCGGCGAACGTCTACGGCCCGACGCCCGCGCGACCGTCGAGTTCTTCCAGCGCCAGGGCGTCGAGCTGAAGATCCTCTCCGGCGACCGCCCCGCGACGGTCGCCGCCGTCGCCGCCGACGTCGGAGTCGTCGTGGGGAGCCCGGTCGACGGAACAACGCTCCCCGAGTCGCGCGCCGAGCTCGCAGAGCTGCTCCGTGAGACGACCGTGATCGGACGGATCTCCCCCGAGGAGAAGCGCCGCGTCGTCGAGACCCTTCGCGACGACGGCCGCTACGTCGCGATGATCGGCGACGGGGTCAACGACGTTCCCGCGCTCAAGGCGGCGCGGCTGGCGATCGCGCAGGGGACGGGCACCCAGATGGCCAAGAGCGTCGCGGACGTCGTGCTCGTGCGGGGCGACTTCGCGGCCGTGCCGGCGATGGTGGAGGAGGGTCGCAAGATCCTTCGGAACCTGCAGCGCGTCACGAAGCTGTTCGTGACGAAGTCGGTGTTTGCATCCGTCCTGATCGTCTCGGTCGGCCTGACGCCCACCGCGTATCCCCTCCTGCCGAGGCATCTCACGCTCGCGGCGACATTGACGATCGGCGTGCCTGCCTTCTTCCTCGCGCTCGCGCCCAGCTCGGGCGGTTACCGGATCGGGGGCTTCCTGCGGGAGGTGGCGTCGTTCTCCGTGCCCGCCGGGACGGCGGCCGGTCTCGGCGTGCTCTCGAGCTACCTCTTCGCGCTCAACGTCATCGACCTGCCGCTGATCGAAGCCCGGACCGTCGCGACGACGGTGCTCGTCGCGGTCGGCCTGTATCTGATCGTCGCACTCGAGGCCGAAGGCCGTCGTCGGAGCGCGGCGGTCGTCGGGCTCTCTGCCGTGCTCGCCGCCTGCTACGTGCTCGTCCTCTCGGTCCCGTTCTCGCGCGAGTTCTTTGCGCTCGCGGCGCCGGGCCCCGTGATCCTCGCGACCGCGCTCGCCGGTGCCGCGTTCGCGGTGGGAGGGCTCGCGATCACCGCGGACACCTTCCTCCCAGGCCGTCGGTAGTTCCACGGACAGCCATTCGGCGGTTCCGCCGATGTGTGCGCGGCTGCCGGACACGACGCTCTCCGTGTAGACGAGAGGAGAGCCATGAAAGCGCTCGAGAAGATCGATCGCTGGCAGGCTGCACCCGCCGACGTCGAGACGTTCGCGCAGATCGTGCACGCGGCGTCTCCGACGGTCGGGGACGTCCACGTCGCATGCAACCACGTGCGGCACGAGGACGACGAGCTCGTGATCGAGCTCGAGGTGCGTCTGCCTCTTCGGAAGCCGGTCGAGCACCACATCCCGGGCTTCCACGCAGACGTGACTGGTTGCTGATCGAAGGAGGGAACGGAGTGTCGGCAATCACGACAACGACATCCGACAACGGCGCCGCACAGCCGAAGCTCAAGCGCTCCATGGGGCTCTGGATGGCAACGGCGCTCGTCGTCGGCAACATGGTGGGCTCGGGCATCTTCTTGCTTCCCGCGGCTCTGGCCGGCGAGGCAGGGCCCGTCTCCATCTTCGCAATGCTGTTCACCGGGCTCGGCGCGATGCTCCTCGCGGGCGTCTTCGCAGGGCTCAGCAAGGCCTACCCGCGCACGGGCGGCCCGTACGCCTACGTGCAGAAGGCATTCGGCGACTTCGCCGGATTCCTCACCGCCTGGGGCTACTGGATCGCCGCGTGGGTCGGCAACGCCGCGATCGCGATCGCGTTCGCCGGCTATCTCGGCGTCTTCTGGGGCCGGATCAACACCGACAGCCTGACCGCGCTCGCGGTCGTGATCGGCGTGATCTGGCTGCTCACCGCGATCAACGTCATGGGGACGCGAGAGGCGGCGTGGATGCAGCTCGCGACCACGATCCTGAAGTTCGTCCCGCTCGCGATCGTCGGAGTGATCGGGCTCTTCTTCATCGACGGCGCCAACCTGACGCCGTTCGCGCCCGAGACAGGTGGCGACTGGCACATCGGTGCCGCCGCGACGCTCGCGCTGTGGGCGTTCATCGGGCTCGAGTCGGCAACGGTGCCGGCGGAAGAGGTCAAGGACCCAAAGCGGACGATCCCACGCGCGACCATCCTGGGCACGTTGATCACAACGCTCGTCTACGGCGTCGTGATCTTCGCCGTCTTCGGCCTCGTCGCCCGTGAGACGCTCGCGCAGTCGTCCAGCCCGTTCGCCGACGCGGCGAACGCGATCTGGGGCGGCACCCTCCTCGGCATGAGCTCCGGCAAGTGGGTGGCGCTCGTCGCGATGGTCTCGGCGTTCGGGTGCCTCAACGGCTGGACCCTCCTCGCCGGGCGCGTCCCGCTCGCGGCTGCGGAGGACGGTCTCTTCCCGAAGCGGTTCGCGACCGTGCACGGCACGCGGCGCACGCCCGTGTTCGCGCTCGTGATCTCGTCCGTGCTCGTGACGGGACTGCTCGTGCTGAACTACTCGAAGAGCGGAACGCTCGTCGAGCTGTTCGTCGACATCGTCCTGCTCGCGACGCTGACGACGCTCGTCCCGTACGCGTGGTCGGCGGCCGCACAGGTGTACCTCTTCTTCTCGGACCGCGAGCTCTTCTCGGGCGCGCGGCTCGGGCGTGACGTCGTCGTCGCGTCCCTCGCCTTCGCCTACTCGGCCTGGGCGATCTGGGGCGCCGGCGAAGAGATCATCGCGAAGGGGTTCATGCTCCTGATGGCCGGCATCCCCGTCTACGTCTGGATGAAGTGGCGGGCGAGCCGCGCGCCACAACCCGAGCTACCCATCCTCGAGCGTGAGCCGGATCGCATCTACCGGCTCCCGGCGGGGATCAAGTGAGAGGAGAAGCGATGCGCAACGTCATCATCATGGGCGCGGGAGGGCGCGACTTCCACGACTTCAACGTCGTCTTCCGCGACGATCCGAAGACGCAGGTGGTCGCATTCACCGCCGCGCAGATCCCGGGGATCGACGATCGGCGCTACCCGGCGTCGCTCGCCGGCCCGCTCTACCCGGACGGCATCGTGATCCGCCCCGAGGCGGAGCTGCCGTTCCTCGTCGAGTCGTACAAGGTCGACGAGGTCGTGCTCGCGTACTCCGACCTCTCGCACGAGCAGGTGATGCACAAGGCGTCGACCGTCCTCGCAACCGGCGCCGACTTCCGCCTGCTCGGCCCGAGGGCGACGATGCTGCCGAGCCGCAAGCCGGTCATCGCCGTCGGCGCCGTTCGAACCGGCGCGGGGAAGAGCCAGACGAGCCGCCGCATCGGCAAGATCCTGCTCGACGCGGGGCTCAAGGTGGCGCTCGTGCGGCACCCGATGCCGTACGGCGACCTCGAGGCGATGCGTGTACAGCGGTTCGCCTCGCAGGAGGACATCGACGCGACCCATCCGACGATCGAGGAGCGCGAGGAGTACGAGCGCCCCGTCGAGCTCGGGCTGATCATGTACGCCGGCGTCGACTACGGCGAGATCCTCCAGCACGCGGAGGAGGAAGCGGACGTCATCGTCTGGGACGGTGGCAACAACGACTTCCCGTTCTTCGCACCGGAGCTCTTCGTCGTCGTCGTCGACCCGCTCAGGCCGGGGCACGAGCTCCGGTACCACCCCGGTGAGACGAGCCTCCGCATGGCCGACGTCGTCGTCGTCAACAAGGTCGACTCGGCCACGCCGGAGCAGGTCGACAGCGTCATCGAGGCCGTGCGACTCGTCAACCCGCACGCGCGCCTGGTGACGGCGGCGTCACCGGTGACCCTCGAACCGGGCTCGCCGCTCTACGGCAAACGCGTCCTCGTCGTCGAGGACGGCCCGACGATCACGCACGGCGAGATGGAGTTCGGAGCCGGCAAGGTCGCCGCCCTCGAGGGAGGCGCAGCAGTGATCGTCGACCCGCGTGCGTACGCCGTCGGGTCGATCGCGAAGGTGTACGAGCAATTCCCGCACATCGGCAGCGTGCTCCCCGCGATGGGTTACAGCGACGAGCAGCTGCACGAGCTCGAGGAGACGATCAACGCCACCCCGTGCGACGTCGTCGTCACGGGAACGCCGATCGACCTCGCACGGCTCATCCGGTCGGATCACCCGATCCGGCACGCGACGTACGAGCTCCAGGAGATCGGCCACCCGACCCTGGAGGATGTGCTCGAGCCGGTGATCCGACTCGAGCGGGCGGAACTCGTCCACGCGTAGGGAGGTCTGGGGGGCGCCGCGCGAGCGGCGCCCCCCATCGCTGCAGGTCACGTCAGGAGCATCCCGCCGTCGACGACCACCTGCGAGCCGGTCATGTAGCTGGAGAGGTCGGACGCGAGGAAGAGCGCGACCAGGCCGACCTCATCGGGGTCGGCGAACCGGCCCATCGGCACCGCCCGCGCCATCGCCTCGACGTCGACCGCGTCCCCCTGCGCCGCCTTGACGCCCGGGGTCAGGACGCCGCCCGGCGCGATCGCGTTCACGGAGATCCCGTGCGGCGCGAGCTCGAGTGCGACGTTCTTGGTGAAGCCCCAGACGCCGTGCTTGGACGCGTCGTAGTGCGCGAGACCGACCATCGACGGATGGATCGCGTCGATCGAGGTGACGTTGACGATCTTGCCCCCGCCGCCCTGCGCGATCATCTGCTCGGCGGCGAACTTCGTGCAGAGGAAGACGCCGCGGAGGTTGACGTCGATCACGCGCATGAAGTCCTCCTCGGTCATCTGTGCAAGGGGGACGAAGGGGAAGATCCCCGCGTTGTTGACGAGCACGTCGAGCCTCCCGAAGTGCTCCACGGTCTTGTGCACGAGCCGCTGGACGCTCGGCCCGTCGGCGACGTCGATCGAGTATCCGACGGCGGAGCCTTTTCGCCGTTCCTCGAAGGCGTCGGCCGCCTCGATCGCGCCGCCGGTCTCCCGGTCCGCGATGACGACGTTCGCCCCCGCCTCGTGCAGCCTCGCGGCGATGGCCAGTCCGATCCCCATCGCGCCGCCCGTGACGACAACGGTCTTGCCCGTGAGATCGAGCAGCTCCTCGAGGGAGCGCCTGGTCTCGGTCTGAACGCCGCTCATGGCAGCCTCCTTCCGTCGCTCTCGCTCAAGGATCGCCTACCAGCAGCACCCTGAGATCCGCGGATCCGCTGATCGCCGCGCCGCGAACGCCCGGATGTCCGCTGCGGCGCGCCGGGCGAGGATCGCCGTGATCGCGGACGTGTCGAGCCAGCCGGCCTACCAGATGGTGAAGCTCCACGTCCCGTGGGTGAACCTGGGAATCGTCTTCACGGTCGTCTACCTCGTCGCCCTCGCGACGACGCTGGCGCCGGCCGTGCGAGCGTCGCGGATCTACCCGGCCGAGGCCCTGAGGTATGAGTGACGGCCGACCACGAGAGGAGGCGAGTCGCATGACCACAACGACCGAGAACTGCTGGGGCACCGCGTACTGGCTCCGAAACTGCGAAGGCTTTCGCGTCGAGACCGAGGACGGCGAGCAGGGCTACGTGGATGCGGTCGAGCTGACACCCGGAGGTGAGGCGGCCGCGCTCGTCGTGCGGTTCGGAGAGCGCTTCACGCACGCTGTTCGCGTTCCTGTGCGCGCGGTCGAGGAACTCGACGCCACGAGCGAGCTGATCACACTCGGCCCGCTGTCGGGCGCACGAGGCCCGGCATACCGTCAGCTTCGGATCCCCGCGGCAATCTCGGGCCGAGAGGGCGCCCCCACCGATTCGTAGTTCCCGCGGACGCGAATCGGCAGATATACCGATGGCCGGACGCGCCGGACCCTCGACGATCGGTCACGGTACGGAAAGGAGCGCCATGGCAATCGTCAAGTGGACGCCGTGGACCGATCTCGACGCGATGGAGCGACGGTTGCGCCGTTTCTTCGACGAGACCGGGTTCGTGCCCGCTCCGGTGCCCGCGGCCGACGTCTACGAGCTCGAGGACGACTTCGTCGTCGAGCTCGAGGTGCCGGGCTATGAGCAGAAGGACCTCGAAATCGAGCTCACCGACCACACGCTGGTGGTCACGGGTGAGCTCAAGACGGCGAAAGAGGAGCAGGAGAAGGCCTTCCGCCTCCACGAGCGGCTGGAGAAGTCGTTCGAGCGCCGGTTCGCGGTTCCGCCGGAGGTCGATCTCGAGCAGTTCCACGCCGACTTCAGCAAGGGCGTCCTCAAGGTGACGGCCCCCAAGCTGAAGGGCATGGAGCCGAAGAAGATCGCGATCGGCTCAAGGGCGTAACGAAAGTGGAGGGGCCGGCGCTCAGCGCGGCCCCTCCACCTTTGTCCGAGAACGGTTCTCCGGGGCTCTCGCGCGCCGAGGCGGCTCGGCTGCTCGCCGAGGTCGGGCCGAACCTCCTGGCCGAGCCGGAGCGACCCTCGCACGCGCGCGGCTTCGCGCGGAACCTCGTCCACACGTTCGCGCTCCTCCTCTGGGCGGGCGCCGTGCTCGCCTGGATCGCGGGGATGCCCGAGCTCTCGGTCGCGATCGTCGTCGTGATCCTGGTGAACGCAGCGTTCGCGTTCGCGCAGGAGTACCGGGCCGAGCGGGCGACCGAGGCGCTGAAGGCGCTGCTCCCGCAGCAGGCGCGCGTCCGGCGCGACGGG
>JBDTVA010000029.1:0-8989 GCA_040007455.1 Actinomycetota bacterium
CGTGACATGGACGACGCCAAAGAGGTCGACCGCCACGTTCGTGCCGGTGAGAGAACCGCTCACCAGCAAGTTGTCGATGAGGCCGAATGGGTCGGAAGTGACCGCGTCTATGAGCTCCCGCACGCTGATGCGGCCATCCGGCGAAGCACTTGGATCGACGAGCGAGAAGCTGACCGCGACGTTGCCCTCGAGCGAGTCGCCGCTGATCGAGACGCCGAACGCCGAGAGATCGAGGTCGTCGATGCTCAGGGCGATCGTCACCGCGACGGAAGCGTTCCGGACGAAGAGGTTGTCGAGGATCGACCCGACGTTGAAGTCGAGCCCATCCAGGTCGATGCCGAGCGTGAACGCGATCGTGAGCACGACTTGAAGGTCGACGGTCGAGGCGCTCGCGCCACCGATGCCGAAATCGAGGTCGAAGGTGTCGCTGTCGGAGAAGGCGAACCGAGCGTCGATGTCGTAGGTCAGCTCACCGGTGTTCGGGTCGTAGGCGAGGCCGAGGCTCTCGAGCGGCCGGATGACATCCTCGAAGCCGGTCGGGCTGTCGTTGTCCTCACGCACGTCGGTGAGCGACGACGCGAGACCGGCGAGGAGATCTTGCGCGTTCCTGAAGTTCGGCGTCGGCGTCCCGAAGCCGTTCGAGAGGTCGAGCTGGCTGAGGATCCGCTGCGCGAATGCCTGCGCGACGCTCACGCGATCCTGGAGCGACTCGCTCAGGAACGGAAGGACGACGTTCGCGTTCGCAACGAGCGTCGAGAGATTGCTCTTGATCGCGACGAGCTGGTCGAGGAGCACCTGCGGCTTCAGCTTGAGGAAGTTGAGGAAGCTCGAGCCTGACTGGCCGGAGTCGCTGCTCACCGTCGCGGCGAACGTGCCGGAGCCGATGTCCGCCCACGTAAATGAGAAGTCCGTCGCTGCGAGGTTGAACGAGTCCAGGCCCGGGATCGCCGCAGCGGCGTTGAGCGTCCCGCTCAGGACGACGTCGTTCGTGCCGGGGCTGGTCAGCGTGAACTCGACGATGTCGAGGATCTCGCCGAGCAGCTCCGGAATCCGGAGCTTCCCGTCGGCCGGCGCGACGTCGACGAGGTCGAACCGCAGCGTCACGCCCGGGGCGACGTCGAGCGTGACGTTCGTCAGCGAGACGCCGAGGAAGCCGAACTTGCCGTATGCGACGACGCTGCCGTCGAGCCTGAGGTTCGCGACCGTGAACTCTCCGTCGGTCGTGGGTGCGATGAAGAAGCCGTCGCCGTCGATGCCGAACACCAGCCGGAGACCCAGGTCGACGCCGATCTCGAGCGAGCCGCGGATGTCGATCGTGTCGCCGAGCGCATCCCCCAACCCGAGCTGCGCGACGATCGCGTCACCCGCGGCCTCGAGATCGACGATCCCCTCGAGGGTCTTCGTCAGTTGGACGTCGAACATTGCTCCCGTGGCGTAGCTCGAGGAGCCGCCGATCGGCGTCGTCCCGTCCAGCTCGGTGGCGTTCACGGTCGCTCCGGCGGCGAGCAGAGCATCGCGCAGCGCCTCGGGCCCGAGGCCGAGGAGCGACGCGAGGTCGGCGAAATCGATCCCGTCGGCGAGGACGCGCTCGAGGAACGACCCACCCATGTCGACCTGCAGCGCGCCGCCCGCTGCGACCTGGCTGAACGACCCGCGGATGCGCGACGGGTTGATCTCGGTGAAGAGCGTCCCGTTGAGCGCAGTCCCGAACGACTCGATGTCGATCGCGCCGAGGGTCGTCCCCGTTGCGGACGTGAAGAGGCCGCGCGCAATCCGGAGCAGCTCCTCGAGCCCGCCCTGGAACTCGGACTCGGGCGTATGGAGCAGGAAGTTCGTCACGCCTGCGGGGACCGGCGACGTGCTCATCCGGACGTACGGGATGCTCTCGACACCCGACACCTGAACGTTGACGGCCGAGTAGCCGCGCACCGCAAAGCGGTCGTCGTCGACGAAGCGGTAGCGACCATCCGTCGAGTACCCGCTGCCGGGACTGTGATCGCGGTCGTTCAGATGGTTCTCGATCCTCAGGATGTCGGCCGCTCCCGCCGAGTCGGCGAAGATGATCCCGCCGGCGATCGCGACCGGCCCGTTCGTTCCGTCGACCAGAACGTCGTCGTTCCCGGCGCGACCGTCGATGTGCAGCACGGCGATGCTCGAGAGCTGGAACGACGCCGTTGCCGTCGTCGAGAGCGCGCCGGCCGGCGTCGAGAGCAGGACGTCGACGCGCCACGGCGACGTTGCGTTGCGCCGCAGGACGATGTCGTCACCGAGGGTGGTCGACGTCGAGCCGTAGACGGCGACGGTGCCGCCCTGCCCGAGCGCGAGACGCGCGTTGTGAAGCGTCCAGGCGCCTCGCCCCAGCGTCCCGGCGACCAGGACGTCGTCGGTCGCGTCGTACCGGACGTCCATCACCTGGATGTTCGGAAGCCCGTCGCCGACCTCGAAGAACGACTGTGCCGGCGGCGACGCGGCCGCGAAGATCGTGAGATCGAGCCGAGTTGCGAAGACGCCACCGAGCGCACCGGCGACGATGGCGACGGCGTCGTCCGCGGCGTTGTTGTTTGCCTTCGTGTCCGTCACGACCACGGCGAGCGACTGCACGGTCTGCTGCGAGGTCAACGTGAGCATGACGAGGTTGCTGTTGCGCGTGACCTCCTTCCAAGGCGCGAACGTGAGCGCTGCGGAGGGAGAAAGCGACGGCGACGTCAGCGTGCTGTGCCAGATCCGGCCGCCGTTGTCGAGGACGAAGACCTGCCGCCAATCCTCGGGGTGCATCGCGACGTCTACCGGGGCCCATTTCCCGCCCGCAACTGCCGAGACCGCGGCGGTGAACGACGGGACCCGGACGAAGTTGTAGCCGTCACCCGCGGCGCCGACCCGAACCCAGAGGCTGCCGTCGCTCTGCTTCGTCCCGGAGCCTTGGATCATCCCGCTGCCGGGCGCGACGTTCGTCGCGACGACGTAGGCCACCTCGGCCTTGCCGATGAGCGCGCCGCTGGAGTTGCGCTCGAACCCGCCGTACGCGATCGCCTCGACGCGCCCGATCCGCGCCGTCTCGGGGATCTGGCTCGTCGAGAAGACGTTGAGGTTCGGCTTGCCGTTACGCAGCGAGACGTCCTCGCCGCGGTCCGGGAAGAACCGGTCGGGATCCTCTTCGTAGATGACCTCGGTGCCGATCAGGAAGCGCTGCGGGTCGACCGCGTTGACCGCGACCGGCCACTCGAAGCGGGAGAAGATCGTCTTGTCGACCCATTCGGCGGTCGCGGAGCCGACCGCATGGCGGATCGCCTCGTCGTTGATGATGCCGGTGCCGTTGATCTGGAGCGGCAGGATCGTCAACTGCGCCGGGCCGGCAGCAGTGTCGACGATCTTCGAGAAGTTGCCGAGGTTCTGCGTGCTCGTATACGCGTAGCCCGTGGTCGACGTCGACCCGCCGTCGGTGGTGACGCCGTCGCCGCCGAGCTTGACCTCCCACACGTAGACGTCCGGCACCCCCTGCCGCAAGGCGCCGTTGTCCTGCGCGCCGCCGGTGATCACGTCGTTGACGGCGTCGTACGCGACTGACACGAACTCAAACACGCGGAGGTTCCCGTTGATCGAGACCCACTCGCGGAAGACCGTCCCGGGGAGCGTGAGCTTGTAGATGCCGCCATCGTCGACTTGGAGCAAATCCGCCCCGCTGAACGTCATGTTCCGCGAGTCGGCGTGCGGGGCCGTGTTGTTCGCTCCGGACTGCGCGATGAACTCCCAGCTCGTTCCGTTCCACCTGAAGAGGTTCCCGGTGAACGGCGAGGTCGGAATCGTGTCGCCCCCGAGGTACAGCACGGAGGTCGTGCTCGGGTCAGCCGCAATGGAGAAGTGCTTCTCAGCCTGGCCACCGTGGTTGATCCCGCCGTTCTCCGACGTGATGCCGCGCGACGTGTCGACCGGGAGCGGGATCGCAGACCACGACTCGCCGCGGTTGTCGGAGCGGTAGAGAGCGGCGAGACGGGTCGAGCCGAAGCCGTGAACACGGACACCGTTCGTGACGACGCGCGTCGTCAACGTGAACGCGGCGCCGTCCAGCCGGACGACGGCAAGGGTTCCAGCGTCTGCGCTCGCAGCGAATCCCGCCACATTGATGATCTGACTCGCGAGCTCGAGCGCAACTTTGGCGAGTCGGTCGCCCGGCTTCGGTACGTAGCGGTACTCCGTCCCGTTCAGCACGACGGCCCAGATGTCGCCTGGCACGACGTCGCCGCTCACCGTCGCGGTCGTCGTCCGTGCCGTCGACGCGTCGACCGCGCCACTCCCCGTCACGGGCGTCGAGCCGGACGGCTGAACCGCGAAGGTGGTCGTGAACGCCGTTCCGTCGAGCCGCGTGGCGACGATCGTTGATCCGTTGCGGCCCACGCTGTAGCCAGGCGCCGCCAGGACCGCATTCCCGACGGCCGCGACCACGTTCGCGAGCGTCTGGCCGGCCGTAACGGTATGCCCGTAGTCCGTCCCGGCCAAGGTGACGACCCAACGCTCACCGACGTTGGGCGTGCCCGTGAGCGTGACCGTCGTCGTTTTCGCAACCGTCGCGGTCGCCATCGACCCGGCCTTGTGCGCGTTCGTCAGCGGCGCGGTGAGCGTGACGAGCGTGTACGCCGCGTTGGACTGACTGACGCTCGCGATCTTCGCCTTCTCGTCCGTCGGGTCGAGCCCGATGACGAGCTGGTCGCCGGCGTCGAAGGGGGCGAAGAACGGATCCTCGCGACGGAGCTTGATCGTCGTCGCTCCCGCGGCCACGTCCTCGTACAGGAGCGCGGAACTGCGGATCAGAGCGGCGTACACCGTCCCGGACCCCGTCGTCGCGAGCCGGATCCGCAAGGTCTCGACGTAGTTCCCAGGTGAGTCCGCGGAGACGCCGCCGACAAGTGCAAACGGGATGTTGCTCGTCACGTTCGTCCAGTGAAGACCGTCGTCGTCGCTGCGGAAGATCCCGACTCGCGGGATCGCGGCGTAGATCGTCAGCGGGTCAGTCGCGTTCGCGGGCGGCTGAATCTTGAGCTCGGACACCGCGGTACCGAAAGCCGGGTTGCCCGCGGGAAGGCCGTACTCGTTCCCCGAGAGGACGAGCTCGAGCCTCAGTCCCGTCCCGCTGCCGCCGGTCGTGGCGACGGCGACCGGATCGTGGGTGGTCGTTCCGCTGTAGGCGCCGACGTCGAGGACCGCGAGCGCCCGGACGGCGCCGCCGTCGACCGCCAGCACCTTGAACCGCGCCTGGACGTGGGCGGTCACGCCCGACACCACGAGGTTCGCCGTCACCTCGTCGGCAACCTGGTAGCCCGTGCCTGCCGCTCCCACAGAGACGAGCAGGACAGTCCGCTCGCCCGTCAGCCCGTCGCCGTCCTCGTCGCCCGCCGGGAACGACGCGGTGAGCTTCGTGAACGAGGCGCCGCCGTTCGTGCTGCGATAGAGCCCGCCGAGGATGAAGCCGCCGCCGGTCTGCGGATCCGGCGAGCCCGTCGCGACGACCACCAGCGTTCCCTTGGCGACGATCCCGGCGACGCGCTCGCCGCGGGGGATCCCGCCGAGAATCGTCCAGTTCGCGCCGCCGTCCGTCGACTTCAGCACGCCCGCGGCCGCGCCGCCCTCGTTGTTGTAGCTGCTGCTGCTCCCCGTCCCCGCGTAGACCGTGTTCGGATCGTCGAGGTCGAGCGCGAGCGCGTTGATCGCGAGCGACGGGAACGGGTCGGTCAGCGGTACCCACGTGCCGCCGCCGTCGGTGGTCTTCCAGACGCCGCCGTTGACAGCGCCGACATACATGATGCCGGCGTTCGTGGGGTGCACGACGACGGCGTTGATCGCGCCGACGACGGCGTTGCCCGCGACGTCGGCGCCGCTCGACGAACCGCCCGCCGGGCCGGGCCCCTGCTCGGTCCAGTCGAAGAGTCCGGAGGTGAAGACGATCTGGCCGGAGAACCCCGCGAACGCGGCGGCGAGCGTCGCCACCGGGTTCGCGCCGGTCAGGACGACACGCTGGATCGATGTCATCGCATCGACCTGCGCCGGGCCGGTCGCAGGCGTCATCGTGAGGCTCGTGTCGGTGACCGTGAGGGTCGCCGTCCGGAACGCAACGACACGCGACTCGTCGACGGTGTTCACGCCGCTCCCGCCGTCGAAGTTCTGAGCACCGGGACCGCCGGTGAGGACGTCGTCTCCGTCGCCGCCGCGAAGCGTGGCAGCTCCGCCGTACGCGGACACGTCGATCCTGTCGTTCTCGTTTCCGCCCTCGAGGATCAGGCTCCCCGTGTAGCCGGTCAGCGCCGTGACGGTGATCGAGTCGGCGCCTCCGAGCCCTCGAATCGTGAGCGATGTCGTCGGCATCGCGATCGACACCGACTCGAAGGTCGCACTCTGGCTGCGGACCCTGATGCTTCCGGGCGTCACGGGGTCGAGCTCGACGACGATCCGGTCTGCGCCTGCCGACGCCTCGACGATCGCGTCGGCCGCGGTGCCCGTCGAGGTGATCGGCTCGAGGCCGTCGTAGTACACGAGCGTTCCGCCGCCGAGGTCGATCCAGCCGGACTGCGGTCCAGTCGCGGTGAAACGGGGGCTCGCGTAGTCGCCCTCGAGGACGAGCGAGTCGAAACCGCCGTCGCCGCCGGCGAGCGTTCCGCCGACGCTTGCGCCCGGCTCGAGGACGAAGGTGTCCTCGTTACCGGCAGCGCCGTTGAGGTTCTCCATGCCGGAGAACGAGACGCTGCCCACGGTTCCCGCGCCCGCGCCGGTGATCGTCCAGGTCTGATCGCCACCCGGGCCGGCAAGCGTGTCCTCGCCGTCGCCACCGTCGAGCGTGATCGGAACCGTGATGCCCGAGCCAACCGCGAACGTATCGGCCTGGCCGCCGCCGGTCACGCTGATTGCCGTTACGGACGCAGCGGAACGCGACGTGCTGACCCCGTCCACGGTGAGAACGAGCTCATCGCCGTCGCCGGTGAGCGAAATCGTGTGCGTTTCGTCGAGGGAAAGCGTCATCGCCCACGGATCGGGCGGCGAAGGGCCACTACCGGGAACGGCTGCGGGATCGAGAGCCGGCAACACCGCGTCGTCGGGTGCGGCCGCCGCTGCCGGCGTGTCGTCGATCGACGTCTCAGTGGAAGCGGTCGTCGCCGATGGTGACGACCCGCCGCCGGAGGCGGCAGACGTGATCGTTGCCTCGGTCGCGGCTGGGGACTCTTCGGAAGCCGAGGTGATCTGGGGGCCGGACTCGACAACGTCGACGGTCGTGACCGTCGGCGCTGCGGGGACCTCGATCGCCGCTTCCGCAAGGACAGGACTCTCGCCCGCCGCGACCGCGGGGGCATCGACGCTCGCGAACGACGCCGAGAGGTCGAGCGGCGCTTCCACCGACGGCGGCGACGCGACGGTCACGTACATCATCCTCGTCATCACCTTTCGCACCGGTTGAGTTGAAGCGCTCGGCGCAGGCCGCGTGGTGCCAGCAGGCGTGGCGCGAGTCGGCTCGGGCGCGGCAACCGAGGAGTAGACCGGGACCTGAGTGTCGTCGCTCGCGGTCGGCTCGCTGGCCGGGGCGGCCTCCTCGGCGACCGGCGTTGTCGTCTCGGTCTGCGCTGCGGGTGCGGGCGCTGCCGCGGGTGTGGGGGCGAACGCAGCCGAGTTCTGAGTCGCGCTCGGATCCGCCGGCGGAGGAACCGCGCCGATCGACTCGTCGACCACGGGCGCGTTCTCGAACGGATCCTTCTTCTTGGTCGCGGACTTGGGTTGCGGAACGATGACGTACGTGCTCGTCACGACCGGGACACGCTGGGGCTGCGCAACGCCGTGGGGAACGTTGCGCGTGGCTGTTCGAGAGGGCTGTGACTGTGCGCGTGAGGAGGGGCTCTGTTGGCGCGCTTCGCGTGGCTTCGCAGCGACGCCCTTCGGCTGCTGGAGGATCGGGAAGTTGAACAGAGGGACGTCCACCGCGGGGAGCGCCACCGGGCGCTCGTTCGGCCCGAGCTTCAAGTCGAGCGCGAACGGCAAGAAGTAGGAGGCGATGAGGCTGAAGAGGCCGACCGCGACCATGGCGCGGCCGATCGGTCCGCGCCGAAGCGCGCCAAGGCTCATTCCTCCTGAAAGCGCCGGCTCAGCCGCCGCTTGCACCCCTCGGATCCCCTCTTCCCCTCTCTCTCCTTGCCCCCACGGCCAGGAGTTCGGCGAATTTGACATACGTAGGAACGGCTTTCAATAGGCCGAACGGCCTATTCGTGCGGATTCGGCGCACCACGCCGCCGGGATGACCGACATCGAGATGAGGCTCAGGAAGCCGATCGCGAGGATTGCGCGACCGAAAACACCTCGCCGCAGTGCGGCAAGGCTCGGCGCTCCTACTACCTGCGCCCGGACTCGGGTCGCGTTGATGCCGCACTCCCCTCGTTCACCCTCGACGGTCCCCTCGACCGCGTGAACGAGCGTTGCACGGTGCCTTCGTGTTTTCAATAGGCCGAACGGCCCATTGTCGGTGTCGAGGCGGAGAACGGACGAAACGCGTACCGATCTGCGTTACGGCACACAATTGCGCCCAACGAGCTCCCCGGGTTGGACTCGAACCAACAACCCTCCGGTTAACAGCCGGATGCTCTACCAATTGAGCTACCGGGGATCGAGCGGGGGATTGTAGCCGCTCTCCTACGTGGTTCTCGGGGCTCGCGTCCCGCATGGTTCCTTGGTGTAATACGCAGATGGAACCGAGTGTCCCTCGCGTGATGCCCCCGTCAGCGACGCACGTCGCAGCGTGGCCTCCGGCCCCGCTTCCGCTCCCGCGCTACCGCCGCCGGCGCTACGCGCTCGCGGGCGAGCAGCCTGCCGAGTCGCTCGTCGGCGAGCCGTTGCAGGAGGCGATGACTGCCTCGGGCGAGACCTGTCTTCGGCTGTCCGAGGTCCCACTCGAGGACACCGCCGCCATCCTCAGGTTCGTGAACGACGTCGGCACGGCCGGGTTCGGCGGCGATCCCGACGA
>JBDTVA010000030.1:0-8976 GCA_040007455.1 Actinomycetota bacterium
ACGCCCTTGCCGAACTGCGCGACCAACTGGTCCTTGATCTCGCTCTTCGTGTCGCCCGCAGCGATCCGGGTGCGCACGAACTGCTTCATGCGCAGCGCGACCGGCGCGCTCGACCGGTCGAGCGTCGTGTGGCAGGTCGGGCAGACGAGCTCGCCCTCGAGCTCGGCCTGCGTCGGGTGCTGCTCGCTCGCGAGCGCGGAGGGAACGACGGCGAGCGCGAGCGCGAGCGCGAGCGACAGGAGCGCCCTCACGAGAGCGTCTTCCGGATCGCCTCGTCGAGCTCGGCCTCGTCGCTGATCTCGCCGACCTTGTGCGCGACGATCGTCCCGCTACGATCGACGAAGAACGTCTCGGGTAGGCCCGTGATCCCCCACGGCTCCCAGAGCTTCGCGGGGCCGTCGTACGCGATCAGGTAGCTGAGCCCGAACTCGGCCACGAAGTCCTTCGCGTCGCCGGTGAAGTCCCGCACGTCGACGCCGATGAAGACGACGCGGTCGGCGTAGCGCTTCGCCGCGCCCTCGAGGAGCGGAGCCTCGCGACGGCACGGGACGCACCAGCTCGCCCAGAAGTTGATCACCATCGGCTTGCCGATGTAATCCGCGACCGCGATCCGTTCGCCGCCCGACAGCGCCGGCAGGTCGAAGCGCGGCACGGGCTCGCCGACGCGCGCGACCGGCGCGTCGTCCGACGCGATCTTCCAGACGAGCAGGCCGAGGAGCCCGAGCACGACCGCGAGCGCGCCCAACTGCCCTGCGACCTTCAGCGCGCGGGTCACGCGGAGACGATGAAGACCGTCGTCCCGACCGGGATCCTGGCGAACAACCACTCGGCGTCGGGGATCCGCATGCGGATGCAGCCGTGCGAGACCGAGTATCCGATCGAGCCGGGCTCGGGCGTCCCGTGGATGCCGACACCCGGGCTCGAGATGCCCATCCAACGAGTCCCGAGCGGGTTGCCCGGGCCGGGCGGCACCGGCTCCTTGCCGTTCGCCCACGGCGAGTCGGGGGGGTACCACCAGGGGTGCTTCCACTTGACGACCACGCGGAAGCGGCCGAGCGGCGTCGGGTACTGCCGCTGCCCTGTCGCAACGCCGAACGACCTCACGAACCGCATCCCTTGGTAGAGCGAGAGCGCGTTGGTCCCGCGCTTGATCACGACCACAGGGCCGAAGCTCTTGCGCGTCAGCTTCGCCTTCACGAGCTTCGGCTTCAGGACGACCGGGCCGCGGTTGCCCTCGACGAGTGCAGACGTGAGCGCCGACTCCGCGGCCGTGCGGTCGATCTCGCGACCGTCCTTCTCCGGCGCGATCCACGGCTTCAGCTTGCGCAGGAAAAGGCGCGCATCGACGGGCTTGCGCGCGAAGCGCGAGCTGACGTCCGCGACGTACGCTCGCAGCGCAGGCTTCCGCACCGTCACTGTCAACGGAACGATCGTGTTCGGCGGGGCAACAACCGCCTGCTGCACGGCCTTCTGGATCGAAGGTGCGGCGAGCGACTGCGTCGGCGCCTCGAGGATGTACGTGCCGTACCCGACGACGAGCGGGAGAGCGAACTGCGTCCGCACGTACTCGGCCGCCGCCTCGGCAGTGAGCCCGCCGACCGGCACGTTCCCGATCACGACGCCTTCGGGGATCGCCGTCTCGGGCGTCGGCTCCGCCGCGCGCGCAGGCGCGCAGAGAAGAACGGCGAGTGTGACGACGAGGATCGAGAGGCGCTTCATCTGGTGCTCGGCTTGCTGGGCCCGAGGATTCGCGGGTCGTCGCTGATGATAGCGTCGGCGCCCCACTCGACCAGCTTTCCGGCCTCGGTCGGGTCGTTCACGGTCCACGCCCAGACCGCCGAGCCCCGGTGGTGGCAGGCGCGGATCAAGGCGGGCGTGACGAGCTGGCGGTGTACGACCGCAGCCGACGCGGCGGCGCGCTCGAGCCAGCGGCCGATCAGGCGGGGCAGCGTCCACTTCATCGCGGCCAGGCCGCCGGCGAGCAAGGGCGCGAACGTCCGGCGGCCCGAGAGCCCGTAGCGATCCTCGGGGTACGAGAGCCCGACGCGCAGCGCCGGCTCGTAGCGGCGCAGGTCGCGGAGCGCTGCCCAGTCGAGCGAGCTCACGAGCGAGCGCTCGAGGAGGTCGTGGTCTCGCAGCGCTGCCCCCACGGCCTCCTCCAGGCCTCTTTCCTTGAGGTCGATGTGCGCACCGACGCCCTCTGCCGCGAGCAGCGCGAGCGCCTCGTCGAAGCTCGCGACGTCCTCGGGCAACTCGTGCGCCGAGTGGGCGAGCACCAGGCCACCGTCGGGTTTCGAGAGCACGTCGAACTCGACGTAGTCGCAGCCCTGCGCGATCCCCGCGCGCAGTGCCTCGAGTGTGTTCTCGGGCGCAAGCGCGGCGGCGCCGCGATGCCCGATCCGGATCGGCTGCCCCTCGCCGCGGAGGACTCTCAGAGCTCTCAAGGCGCGGTCGGCAGGAGGTCCTCGTCGAGCCGGCCGCCCTCCGCCGCATACGCGAGGATCATCCGGTCGGTGACCCACTCGACCGGCGCGCGGTCGTCGGTCCACGGGCGCGCGAGCGGCTCGACCGGCGGCGACAGCCCGCCGTCGACGAGCAGATCGACGAGCGAGTCGATACGTGGGTCGTACGCCATCGCGCCCGGGCTGTCTCGATCGGTGAATCCGATCACGATGTGATTGAAGCGCAGCACCGGCCACACGTGGACCGACTCGAACTCCGCGGCCAGCGTGCCCGCCAGGTTTTCCTCGAGGCTCCGGTCGTCGGGGACGGTCGCGACGTTGAGCGCGACGATCCCGCCCGGCGCGAGGTGGCGGTGCACGAGCCGGAAGAACTCGCGCGTCGCGAGGTAGAACGGCACGTACGGTTGGTGGTACGCGTCGACGACGATCAGGTCGTACTTCGAGTCGCTCCGCCGGAGGAACGGGCGCGCATCGGCGTCGTGAACGGTGAGTCGCGGGTTGTCGCCGAGCCCGAGGTACTCACGCCCCGCTTCGCTCACGGCCGGATCGATCTCGACGCCGTCGATTCGCGCGGCCGGCCAGAGCTCGCCGTACGCGCGCGCGATCGTCCCGCCGGCGTTGCCGAGCACCGCAACCCGGTCGACCGGCCGGTTGAGCAGCACGGGGAGCGCGAGGAACGCATCCCAGACTCCGCCCGTCAGCACCGTGCCCGGCCTCCAGAGCGAGTGCACCGCGACGCCCTCGTTCAAGTACAGCCGCCGCGCGCCGCCGCGCTCGACCACCTGCACGAACTGGTACGGCGACTCGACCTCGTACAAGACCTCGCCGTCGCTCGCCTTCACCGCGCCGGGCGGCACGAGCACGAGCGCCGCGATCGCCGCGGTCGCGACGAGCCAGCGCCGGCCGAGCATCGTCGAGGCGGCAGCCGCGAGCAGCGCGGCGGTGGCGAGCAGCGTGCGCTGCGTTCCGATCAGCGGGATCGTGATGAGCGCGGGCACGAACGTCCCGAACAAGCTCCCTACCGTCGAGAGCGCGTACAGGCGGCCGGCGACCTGGCCGGCCGACGAAAGCTCGACCAGCGCGAGGCGGATCGCGAAGGGCGCGACCATTCCGAGCAGGACGATCGGCGGTGCGAACAGCAGGAGCGTCCCGAAGAACGAGCCGATCACGGCGCCGGCCGAGACCTCGTCGAGGCCGCTCGACGCGACGTCGAGGATCGGCGACGACACGAACGGGATCACGGCGACGAGCAGCGCCGCCGCGAGCACGAGACGCCCGAGCACGTGAGGGGACGGGTTGCGGTCGGCGACGCGTCCGCCGAGCCAGTAGCCGAGGCTGAGCGACGCAAGCGTCAGCCCGATGATGTTCGCCCAGACGATCGTCGAGGAGCCGTAGTAGGGCGCGAGCAGGCGCGAGGCGCAGATCTCCGTCGCCAGCGTTCCGACGCCCGCGAGGAACACGAGCACGTAGAGCGATCGGCGTGCGTTCACGCTCGGCGCTTCAGCACGACGACCGCGCAGTCGTCGAGAAGCTCGCCGCCCGTGAACCGGCGCGCGGACTGGATCACCGAGGCCGCGATGTCCTCCGCGCGCAGCGCGTGGCGACGCGCGAGCAGCGCGTCGAGCCGGTCCTGGCCGTAGAACTCCGCGGAACGCCTCGCCTCGATCACGCCATCCGTATACAGGACGACCGAGCCCGCCGGCTCCAGCTGCGCCCGCGTCTCCTCGTACTCGACCCCCGAGTCGACCCCGAGGGCGAGCCCGCGTGCCTCGATGCCGACCACCGACCCCTCCGGCCCGACGAGCCGCGGGGGCGGATGCCCCGCCGAGGCAACGGAGACCGTGCCCGTCGCCGCGTCGATCAACAGATAGAGCATGGTGATGAACTTTCCGGGGGCAATCTCTCCGACGACGACCTCGTTCGCAGCTGCGAGGAAGTCGCGGGGCTCGGGATGCTCGCGCGCGAGCGAGCGAAAGATGAACTTCGCCATCGCCATGTCGGCGGCGGCGTTGATGCCGTGTCCCGTGACGTCACCGAGCACGACGGCGAGCCGGCCGTCCGGGAGCGCCATGTAGTCGTAGAGGTCCCCACCGATGTCGACTCGCGCCGAGGCGGCGTACACCTCGCCCACGTCGAGCCCTTCGACCGCCGGGCGAACCTGCGGCAGCAGCGAGCGCTGCATCGCGTCCGAGAAGTCTTTCTGCTGCTGGTAGAGCCGCGCGTTGTCGATCGCGAGTGCGGCCTGCCCCGCGATCGCGACCGCGGACGCGATCGTCGACTCGTCGACCGGGTGGTCGGGGCGCACCGAGAGCAGGGTCAGCGAGCCGAGCACCTCGGCGGGCGTCGCGATCGGGACCATCGCGGCGGTCGAGCCTTTTTCGAGGAACGGCACAAGCAGCGCGTGCGACCCGCCGAGCTCGTGGGCCGTCGCGACGTCGATCGCGATCGGCTCGCCGCTCCGGAAGAGACGCTGGAGGCGCGCGCCGCCGAACGCCTGCGGACGGAAGAGCATCGAGCGCACGGGTGCGAGCAGGCGATCCTCTGCCACGTGGAGCGCCAGCGGCAGGAGCTGCTCGCGCCGCGGGTCCGGCATGCGCAGCACGACGGCGTCGACCTCGAGGAGCTCGACGACGGTCCGAACGACCGCTTCGAGCGTCACGTCGAGCGAGAGGCTCTGCGCGAACGAGCGCGAGATCTCGTAGAGCGCGCCGAGCCGGCGCGCCGCAGCCCGTTCGGATGCGAGCGATTGCTCCAGCTCGACCCCGAGGCGCGTCGCCTCCTCGTGCAGCCGGGCGTTCTGGACCGCAACGGCGAAACGGGACGCGATCGCCGAGAGCAGCTCGAGCTCGCCGGCACTCGGCTCGTTGCGTCCCGTCGGGTAGACGGCGAGCAGCCCGATCACCTCGTCCCCGACCGCCAGCGGGAGCGCGGTCGCGCTCTCGATCCCCGCTTCCGCGAGCGCGTCGGCCACGTCCGCGAGGCGGGGCTCCTTCGTCGTGTCGGCGATCACGACGACGCCGCGCGCGCGATACGGGCCGAGTGCGAGCTCGAGCAACGCCTCCGCCGCGCGGAGGTGCGGCCCGGCGAGCCCGCGCGCCGCAGCGGTCGTGAGCCCACTCTCCTCGAGCAGGTAGACCGCGAGCCGGTCGGCGCCGACGAGCTTTCCGAGCTCCTCGGTCGCGGTCTCGAGGGTGTGCTCGAGCGAGAGTTCCTGGTTCGCCTGCACCACGATGGCGAGGAGCGCACGCGTCTGCACGAGCTCTGCCTCGACGCGGCCCGCCCGCCTGCTCGCCCCGAGCGCGTGTGCCGCGCGCGTCGCGAAGTGGCTGAGTTGCTCGACGAGGTCGGAGCTGGGAATCAGCTTGGGCGGGAACACGAGCTCGAGCAGGCCGAAGGGCGGTTCGCCGAGCTGCTGCGTGACCGACCAGCGCGTCCCGAGCTGCAGGACGCCGACGGTCGGCGCGCGCCGGCCCTTGGCGGCAGTCCCGACCGTGGTGTCGAGCTCGGGCGTGCCGTCAGGTCCTAGACGCCAGAGCGCGACTCGCTCGGCGCCGGAGAGCTCGAGGGCGAAGCGCAGGACGTGCGTCGAGCTGTGGGCCAGGTCGGAGCCTGCTGCGAGGGCGTCCGCGGCGACGCGAAGCGGCGACTCCTGCCTGCCGTCCTCCCTTTCCTCCACGCCGAAGGCGCGCGCGGCGAGACCGATTTGCGCGGCAACGAGCCGTGCAGCGGTGCGCGCGCTTTCGTCGAAGCCGCCCGCGAGCCGGAGCAGCTCGACGCTCCCGTGCACCTCCCCGCCGACGACGACGGGCACGACGAGCGCACTCTCCGCCCCCAGGCGCTCGGCCAGACGGGCCACAGGCTCCGGCGCCTCGCCGAGGCCGACCTCGCCCGGCGGCAACTCGTCCAGCGGAAGGCGCCCGCCCTCGAGCTCGACCGCGAGCGCCGCCGAGGGGCCCGCGACCGCCCGCACGACCAGCTCGCGCCGGTCGTCGTCGACGATGCGCGCGAGCACGACGTCGGCCCCCGTGAGGCCCGCTGCGGCGCGGACGACCGCCCGCAGGACGTCTCCGAGCCGGGCTCCCCGTGCGGCGGCCCGGCCGGCGTCCGCGAGCGCTTCCAGCGCCCCCGGATCGAGCCCGGCCCGCTCGCTCCGCTCAGGCTGCACTGCCATCCGGCCCCTGCCCAGTATGCCTCGCTGTCCGCTCAGGCCGCGAATCCGCTTGCGCGGATTCCCGACGCGCGAAGACCCCTAAGAGCTCCGCGGCCGCTGGCGCAGCGAACTCTCAGCCTGCCTCGCCGCAGCCTCTAGACTCCGGCCCATGGCCCAGCCGGCGCGCACCCCCCGGCGCGAGCGGCAGGCTCCCCCCGTCGATCCCTCGGCGGTCGCGCGGGCCTACCGGCTCGAGCGTGCGAAACGCTTCGCACGCGAGCAACGCGTCCGCGAGCGCAACCTCGCCCACCTGCGCTTCTGGCTCGTGCTCGTCCTGCTGACGAGCGCGCTCCTCCTGCTCGGCTTCTCGGTCTGGAACGAGATCGAGCGGTTGTTCGGTCTTTAGCGAGTCGCGAATCCCCTAAAGGCGGCCGCTCCGCGGCCGCTGGCGCCGCGATTTCACAGCAGGCTTAGGCGGTGTCCTGAGCCCGCGAGAAAGGGCTCCAGCTGGACTGCTCCCACGCGCCCCCGCCGCACATCGGGCAGAGCGGCAGAACGGCGAAGATCGTCACGCCGTACCCGCATTCGGAGCAGTGGTACTCACCCGTGGCCCTGTCTCCGCTCGACAGGAACTCGACGAACCCGTCGGCGGCGACGTTGTCGGCTGACCCCTTGCCGATCTCCATCTCGACCCCCCTGGCTTCGGTGGAAGGGTGACTTTATCCCTGCGACCCACCATACTCCCCCGGCGGCATGCAGACCCCCGATCCGTTTCCTCCAACCGAACCAGCCAGTCCCGCCCGTCGCCGCCTGCTCCGGCCTGGCGTCGCCGCCCGCACGGGGGGCGGCTACTGGCTCCTCGGCGAACGGCTCGCGCGGTGGGCGGGGCTCGTGCTCACGCTCTCGACCTTCATGAGCTGGTACTCGGGCTCCGACGACGGCCCGACGATCGCGGTGATCGGCTGGCACGTCGGCGTCCTCGGCAAGCTCGTCTTCTTCATCGGGCTCGCGGTGCTCGCACTCTGGGCATTGCGGGAGGCCGGTTTCGAGCTTCCAGCATCCGTACCCGAGAGCCTGATCCTGATCGGGCTCGGATCGCTTGCGACGACATTCGTGTTGATCCGGCTGATCTCCGTGCCGGACGAGTTCTTCCCGTACACCGGCCGCGGGATCGGGCTGTGGATCAGCCTGCTTGCGGCGCTCGCGGTGATCGTCGCAGGGCTCCTAGAAGCGTCAGAAGAGCTCTAGCGACGACGAGGCCGAGAACGGCCCCCGCGAGCACGTCGAGCGGATAGTGGACCCCGACGTAGATCCGCGAGAAGCCGATCAGTGCGGCGAGGACGAAGACGAAGACGGTCAGGCGCGGAGCCAGGCGGGAGATCACGTAGGCGCACGCGAAGCTCATCGACGTGTGGCCCGACGGGAACGACGAAGTGTTGGGAACGCCCACGAGCGGCTCCGGGTCGAGCACGACGGTCGGCGGGCGGTCGCGCTGCACTGCATATTTGAAGAGCGAGGTGACGAAGTTCGTGGTGAGCGCCGTGGTCGCAACGAGCAGGAACACGTTCGGGCGGCGCCAGGCGATCGCGAGCGCGAGCGCGATCGCCAGCCAGACGCCCGACCACGACCCGGCGATCGAGAGTGCGACGAAGACCGGGTCCAGCCAGTCGGACCGATGCTCGACGATCCAGCGGTCGAGGCTGCGGTCGACGGAGATCAGACCGGGCGCGCCCCGAGGATCTGCCTGGCGCGCTCGAGCAGCTGCTGCGGGTCGAACGGCTTGCCGATGAACCCGCTCGCTCCGCGCTCCACTGCCTCGCCGGCCGCGTTCTCGTCCACCTGGCCGCTGAACATGACGACCGGGATCGCGCCGCCGTGCTGCTCCTGGACGCGGCGGAGCATCTCCCACCCGTCCATCTGCGGCATCATCACGTCGAGCAAGATCAGGTCGGGCGGGTCCTGTTCGAGCGCCGATAGGCCTTCGGTTCCGCTCGCCGCCTCGCGCACGTCGAACCCGTCCAGCTCGAGGCTCGCTCGCACCAGCGCGCGCGTGCCTTCGTCGTCGTCGACGATGAGCACGATCGGCCCGCCCGAGGCGCGCCTTCCGGGGCCTGAGCGCTCGAGGAACGCTTCGAGGTCGCCGCGCCGGTAGCGGCGGTGCCCACCCGGGGTGTAGAACGCGGGCACCCGGCCCTGGTCGGACCACTTGCGAATGGTGCTCTGGGCGACGCCGAGGAACTTGGCCGCCTGCCCGAGCGTGAGCCAGTCGGGCTCACTCGCGGGCGCCCTGCGCCCCTCGGGTCGGTCGCGAAATGTCATGCGGCCGGGAATCTACCCAAAGCTCTAGATTCCTAACGCCTACCG
>JBDTVA010000031.1:0-8945 GCA_040007455.1 Actinomycetota bacterium
CCGGCGGAAACTTCTACGCGGAACCCGACCCGCAACTCACGCTGAGGCGTCCCGGGCGCACGCTTCACTGGAGCAAGGTCGCCTTCGAGAAGTGGTGGCTACACCACTGGTTCTAGAGCTACCGACTCGACCTCACACCCGGAACAGAGCACATCGGGGGCTGACGAATCGGTCGCGCTTTGCGAACTCTGGACCGCGAGCAGCTTGTGCCGTAATATGAGTTACAAGTAGAGCGTTTGCGAGGGCTCTACTGTCAGGGTGCGACCACGACGACTCAGGACCGTAGGCTGTACGTTCCGTAGCCCAGCCGCTCCAACAGCGGGTTCGCACCTTTCGACTGCTCATTGACGTAGTCCTTGAAGCGGGTCGATCCACTGGCCCACCGAGCCGTTCCTCGACCCGTCGACGGATCTCCACCAAGCGCAGCTCAGAGTCTTCCGCCGCTAACTCTTCGACGAGGGCATCACGGATGAGCTCATACCGGCGCCGCCGGAAAAAGGGGCTCTGTCCACGAACATCGTCATCGCGTGGTCGACCGGACGGCCGCACGAGAGGTAGTTCGAGCAGGCTCTGCAACTTCAAAGGAAGGTTTGCAAGCTGCCCGGTTAGGTCCATCGCCACGGAAAATCGCGGCCTTCGGCCGCTCAATTTTCCGTGGGTCTGATCTTCCGAGGTTCCGAGTGATCGACGAGGACTCGGAAACCGGGCCTAGAAGACTGGACCGCAAGTTTTCGCTCTTTGCGGGATCTTGTTGCCCATGGAGACCGCCCTCCACCCGGACCGCCCCTAGCCGTTGCTCTCCTGGCTCGACCACACCCACACGACTGCCGAGGAGCGTCGCTTGGAGGCGCTGCTCGTGGCGGTCAGGCGGCTGTTCGAAGCGCTTCGATCTCGCGGTTGACCGCGAGGCGCTCGAGCGCCGTTGCCTCGATCTGTCGGACGCGCTCGCGCGTGAGCCCGAGCCGGCGTCCGATCTCCTCGAGCGACTTCGGCTCCTCCGCGCCGTCCAGGCCGTAGCGCAGGCGGAGCACTTCGCGCTCTCGCTCGGGGAGCTTCTCGACCGCGCGGTGGAGCGTCTCCTGTTCGAGGCTGACCTCCACCTCTTCCTCGAACTCGCTCCGTTCGTCCTTGAAGAGGTCGCCGAACGTCGAGTCCCCCTCCGAGCCGATCGGCTTGTCGAGGCTCGTCACCGCGCGCGCCGCCTGTCGAACCTCGCGCACCTGCTTGAGCGGGAGCTTCGCGGCCTTCGCGACTTCCTTCTCGGTCGGTGAGCGCCCGAGCTTCGCGGTCAGGTCGCGCTCGGCGCGTGAGATCTTCGTCTCGCGCTCGACGATGTGCACCGGGATGCGGATCGTCCGCGACTTGTTCGCGACGCCGCGCTGGACGGCCTGCCGGATCCACCAGGTGGCATAGGTCGAGAACTTGAAACCGCGGCGCCAGTCGAACTTCTCGACCGCGCGGATCAAACCGATGATCCCTTCCTGGATCAGGTCGAGCAGCGAGAGCCCATGGCCCTGGTACTTCTTCGCGATCGAGACCACGAGCCGGAGGTTCGAGTTGACCATCAGGTCCTTCGCCTCCTTGTCGCCGCGTTCGATGCGCTTCGCGAGCTCGACTTCCTCGGCCGCCGTGAGCAGCGTGTAGCGGCCGGCCTCGTTCAGGAACAGCTGGAGCGCGTCGGTGGTCGCGTTCGCGAGATCGCCGTTCACGTAGACGGCGTCACCGGCCCGCGCCTTCGCGCAGTCGTCGGTGAGCTCGATCCCGCGCTCGTCGAGCTCGGCGTGGAGCGCCTCGAGCTCCTCCTCGCCGAGGTCGTGCTCCTGAACGAATTCGGCGAACGCGGAGAGGTTGAGGCAGCCCTCCTCCTCGCCTCGCGCGATCAGCGCCTGGATCGATTCCGTCGCCATCAGTTGCCTCTTCCCCTTCTTCGTCAGCCCTAACGCTCAACCGCAGGGGCGGCGAGGCGAGTTCACCTCTTCCTTACAACGGTGGACGGATCGCTTCGGTTTTGGCACAGAGGCGTTTCCCACCCGTCACAGGTGCCTGGCTAGCGTCGCCAGGGTGGTCAAACAGGAGGTTCCAATGAGCGCTCTGGCCGTTTCTCCCGCCGTTTACGAGCCGCCCGCGCTCGGGTGGCGCGGTGAGGTCGCAACCGAGCAGCCGTGGCTCGTCTTCGCCGTCTGGGTGTTCACGCTCAGCGCGGCGCTCGCGTGGGCTGCGTACTGCATCCGCTCGGGAGGCGACCCGAACATCGACATCGGCTGGTTCCGGATCAAGGTCACTTGCACCAAGAACTGACCGTCGCGCGGCGGGAGGTCGGGGGGCCTCCCGCGACGGCTGCTTGCGTGCGGCCGGTGGCGCCCCTCGTCGTGCGCGGGTTGCGGGTCGTGTACGGCTCGACGGCGGCCGTGGACGGCCTCGACCTGACGGTCGAGGCGGGAAGCGTCGTCGGCCTCGTCGGCCCGAACGGCTGCGGCAAGACGACCACGCTGCGCGCCGTGCTCGGGCTCGTCGAGCCCGACGCAGGAACGATCGACGTCGTGGGTCTTCGCGGCGGCACGCTGCGCGCGCGCGCACTCGTTGCGTCAGTGCCCGACGAGCCGACCGGACTCGACGAGCTCTCCGTCGCCGAGCTCCTGCAGCTGACGGCCTCGCTCTGGCGTGCCGAGAGCGACTTTGCGCGCCGTGCCGAGCTGCTGCTCGGCGTGTTCGGGCTGCGCGAGCGTCTGCGGTCGCAGCTCGTCTCGCTTTCCCACGGTCAGCGCAGGCTCGTCTCCGTCGTCGCGGCGGTCGCGCTCGACCGGCCGCTCCTGCTCGTCGACGAGGCGACCGCCGCGCTCGATCCCGAAGCGGTGATCGCGCTGCGCGAGGTCGTGCGCGTGGCCGCCGAGCGCGGCGCGGGCGTCGTCGTCGCGACGCAGGACCTCCACTTCGCGGAGCTCGTCTGCGACCGGGTCACATTGCTCAGCGCTGGCACGGCGGTAGCCGAGGGATCGATCGCCGAGCTGCGTCGCCGCCACTCGGCGATGACGCTCGAAGGCGTCTTCGTCGCAGCGCTCGGCGTCGCGGGCCGGCTCCGGGAGCTCAGGGATGCGCTGGACGCTCTTTAGTTCGGGGTGGCGCTGTGCGTGGCGCCGGCTTCGTCCGGTGCTCGAGCAGAATCCGCTGCTCGCCCTCGCCGCTGCGGCGTCGTGCGTTGGGGTCCCGGTCGCCGCGGTCCTGGCGGGGATCCGCCTCGACGCGCGCTACGCGGAGCTCGCGCGCGACGACGCCGTGTTGCGCTCGCTCGCGCTCGGCATCGGTGCGACGGGCCTCGTGGGCGGAGCGGCGATCGCGCTCCTCGCACCCGGGCTCGCGCAGCTGGGAGGCGCGCTCGAGGCAGCGCCGATCTCAAGAGCCGCAGCGGCGTGGTCGCTCACGGTCGCGCCGGCGTGCGCGGGCGGCGCGGTGCTCCTCGCTCCGTTGCTCCTCTTCGCGACGACGATGGCCGGTGTGGACGGGTTCGTGCTCGCGGCGGCCATCGCGACCGCCGTGGTGTCCGGCGCGGCGCTCGGCGAGGGGCTCCGGCAGTGCGGACGTCTCGAGCCGCCCGGTCTCGCGGTCCTCGGGGCGGCCGCAGGTCTCTGGGCGATCGGCGGGGCGGCGCTCGGCGCGGGGTGGTACCTGGGGCCCGCCGGCGCGGTGGCGGGAGCACGCCCGCCGCTGCTCTCCCTCACACTGCTCGCGGCGTTCACGCTCGGCGGTTTGACCCTGTGGGTCGCGGCGTGCGCCATGCAGTCGACGACTCGCCTCCACCGCCGCGACGTCCGCGCGACGAGCCTCCCCGGACAGGCTCTGCCCGCGGTTGCGGTTGCAATCGCGCGGCGAGTCGTCCGGCACCGTGAGCTCCGCGCGCAGGCGGCGGCCGCGGTCCTGCTTCCGGTCGCTCTCGCAGCCGTGCTCGGTGCGACGCTCGACGTCGGCGGCGGGCCGCTTCTGGCGTTCGCGGTCGGCCTGTCGATCACGGCGGCCGCCCTGTTGCCCGCCGCGGCCGTCGGGCTCGGGGGCGACGACCGGTGGCTCTTCGACGCGGCGCCCCGGCCCGCGCGTGTCGTCGCGGGCGCGGTCGCGCTCGGCGGCGTCGGCGCGTCGCTCGAGGTCGTCGCCGCCGCCGCGCTCCTCGCCGCGCCGTTTGCGCGCGGCGACTCGCAGGCGTATCTCGAGCTGGAGGGTGCGGCCGCATTCGTGCTCGGCTGCGCCGCGTTCGGCGGTGCCGTCGTGCCCTGGCGCGCCGACCGGCTGCTGCAACAGCTTGCGTCCTACGGCAGCGTGATCGCGGTCGTCGTCTGCGGGTGGCTTGCGGTGGGACGACTCGAGGGCGCAGCGGGCCTCGACGGGACGGCGTTCACCCTGGTTGCCGGGAATCTCGTGCTCGCGCTCGGAGTCGCGGCCGCGGGAGCGATCGCCGGGTGATCGCAGCGCACGATCGCATCGCGCTGCCGACGGCCGTGGAGCGTCGGGTGGACGGCGTGTACGACCACGTTCGCGGTGTCACGCTCCCGCTCAACGCGACGGGCGCGGTGATTGTCGACGCGGCGACGCCTGCGGCCGCTTCACGTGCGCTTCGACTCGGCTTCGCGGTCGACGAGGAACGCGCACTCGCCGACGCGCTCGCCTTCTGCGGCGAGCTGAACGAGCGACTGCTGCTCAACATCTCGCCCGTGCGAGGGGCGCCCGTACTCGCGCTGCGCTGGGTGGCGCACCTGCCGTTCATGCTTCCTGCGAGAACGCTGCCGCGCGTCCCGGCGCGTCGTCGTCACGTCGACACGAGCTCGCCGTGCGCGATCCTGGTCACGGGCGTCCGCGCGACGCTGCCGTTCGCGCTGCTCGCCGCGATCGGCACCTTCGTCGTCGCCTCGCTCATGCTCGCCGGTCTCGGCGCCTCGTCTGCGCCGACGACGCTCGCGCTCGCTGCCGCAGTCGGCGCCGGCGTTGTTCTGCACGAGCTCGGTCACCTCGCGCTGCTGCGAGGAGTACCCACCTGCGCGGTAACCCGTGGCGCAAGGCTCTGGCTTCTGCACCGAGCGCTCGACCGTCGGCGCGAGGCGGTCGTCGCCGCCGCTGGGCCGACGGCCGCGCTGGCAATCGCGGCGCTCCTGCTTGCGCTGCCCGGCCTGTCGGCGACGGTGGCGGGGCTCGCGCTGTCGCTGCACGCGCTCGGGTTCACCGTGCTGACCGCGGACGGGAGGACCCTTTGCGCGCGACGGTGACGGCATTCGCGCTCGGTGCTGCCGCGACCGGGTTGCTCGCGGTCGCCGTCGCACTCGGTCTCGCGGCGCTGGCCGACGCGGCGGGACGCGAGACCTTTGCGATCGGGCTCGATGGGCTCGAGCTCGTGTCCTTCGAGCGCACCGCTCGTGGCACGGCGACGACGTTTGGGCCGGCGCTCGCGGTTCTGCCCCTTCTGGGCGGCGCCCTGAACTCCGTCGGCGCCGTGCTCCTGCGCCGTGGCACGGGGAGGTCAGCGTGAGCCCTGTTCGCGTACACTCGCCGCATGAGCACCGCCGCGTGGGAGCTCATCTTCATGATGCTCGTGCTGAAGCTGCCGATCCTCTATCTCATCGGCGTCGTCTGGTGGGCGATCCGTTCGTCACCGGACCCCTACGCCCCCGCAGCGCTCGTGCCCGCGGTCTCCGACGACTCGCCGCACGACCCCGCTGCACCCTGCACCTGGCGCGTCCGCCGCCGGCCGATCCGCCCGCGCCCTCGTGTCGCGACCCGAGGAGCACGGCGTTGAGCGTTTCCGAGCTCGAGCGGCGCGGTCCTGCCGAGACCCTTGCGGGCTACATGTCGGCTACGGCGATCTTCCTCGCCGCGATGGCGCTTGTTTTCCGCCCGCTGGTGCTCGCCCTGGCCGCGCTCGTGCTCAGCCTGACCGCGACCGCCATCGGCGGGCGCTGGGGCCGGCTGCACGCGATCGCGGTGGGCGCGGCGACCGTCGGCTTCATCCTCGGCATGTCGATCGCCGTGGTCACGAACCGCCCCCTCTTCTGAGGCTGCTGCTACAACAAGAGGTGTGAGCGCGTTCGACGTCGACGGACTGAACGCCGGCTACGCACGGGCGCTCCTCGACGAGTACCTCGAGAATCCCGAGGCGGTCCCGTCGGAGTGGAGGCGCCTGTTCGAAAGCGGTGACAGCGAGCTCGTGGCGACCCACCCGGGGTTGGTGAAGCTCCTCGAGACCCTGCGGACCGACGGGAACGGCGCCTCCGCCGGAACGGTGGCACCGCCGGCCGCAGCACCGGCCGCCGCCGAGCCCGCCGACGACCTGCTCCTCGGCGGTGTCGCCGCAGCGATGGCGCTCGTGAAGGCGCACCGCACGCACGGCCACCTCGCAGCGAAGCTCGACCCGCTCGGCTCGGAGCCGGTCGGCGACCCGGCGCTCGAGCCCGAGCGCCTCGAGCCGCCGCTCACCCCGGAGCTCCAGGCGCGCATCCCTACGCGGTACCTCAGCCTCTACGTCCCGGGCGAGACGCTCGCCGATGCTCTGCCCGCGCTGCGTGAGACCTACTGCGGGACGATCGCCTACGAGATCGAGCACATCTCCGACCACGAGGAGCGCATCTGGCTGCGGCAGGCGATCGAGTCCGGCCGCTACCGGCAGCCGCTCTCTCCCGAGGAGAAGCGCAGCCTGCTCGAGCGCCTCACCGAGGTGCAGGTCTTCGAGCGCTACCTCCAGCGCGCGTTCCTCGGGCAGAAGCAGTTCTCGATCGAGGGCCTCGACTCGCTCGTGCCGCTGCTCGACGAGACCGTCGAGCTCGCCGCGGAGAGCGGCACGCACCGGATCGTGCTCGGCATGGCGCATCGAGGCCGCCTCAACGTGATCGTGCACACGCTCGGCCGCCCGTACGAATACGTGCTCGTCGAGTTCGAAGGCGAGCGGACGATCGACGCCGTCGTCTCCGATCCGGAAGGCGGCACCGGCGACGTGAAGTACCACCTCGGCGCCGAGGCGACTCGCTCGACGCGCTCGGGCGAGATCCAGCTCACGCTGGCGTCGAACCCGAGCCATCTCGAGGCTGTCGACCCGGTGGTCGAGGGGATGACGCGTGCGGAGCAGACCGACCGCAGCACGCGAAAGGGTCTCGCCGACCCGACCGTCGGGCTCCCGGTGTTGATCCACGGCGACGCCGCGTTCCCCGCGCAGGGTGTCGTCGCCGAGACGCTCAACCTCCAGGCGCTTCGCGGCTACTCGACCGGCGGCACGCTGCACGTGATCGCGAACAACCAGGTCGGCTTCACGACCGATCCCGGCGATGCACGCTCGACCCGCCACTCGAGCGATCTCGCGAAGGGCTTCGACGTGCCGATCATCCACGTCAACGCCGACGACCCCGAGGCCGCGCTCTCGGCAGCGCGTCTCGCGACGGCGTTCCGCCGCCGCTTCTGCCACGACGTCGTGATCGACCTCGTCGGCTACCGGCGGCACGGCCACAACGAGCAGGACGAAGCGGCGTACACGCAGCCGTTGATGGCGCAGCTGATCGCGCGCCACCCGCCCGCGCGCGAGCTGTACGCGAAGCAGCTCGTCGAGGAGGGCGTCGTGACGGAGGACGAGGTGCAGCAGCTGGTCGCATCGGCGGAGGGGAAGCTGAAGGCCGCCCACGAGAGGCTCCGCGCGGCGATCGGCAAGCCGGCACCGGAACGCGACGGGCGGATCCCGCGCTCGAGCTCCGCTCCCGTGATCACGGCGGTCGCCGCGGACCGGCTCCGCGAGCTGAACAACGAGCTCCTCACCGTGCCCGAGGACTTCACCGTGCACCCGAAGCTGATGAAGCAGCTGCTGCGCCGCGGGGAAGGACTCGGCGCGGGCGGCATCGACTGGGGGCACGCCGAGGCGCTCGCCTTCGCGTCGCTGCTCGTCGAGGGCATCCCGATCCGGCTGTCCGGTCAAGACACCGAGCGCGGGACGTTCTCACATCGCCACATCGTCCTGCACGACGCCGAGAACGGCGGCGTGTACTCGCCGATCCAGCACCTGCCCGACGGGAGCGCGTCCTTTGAGGTGTTCAACTCACCACTCTCCGAGTACGCAGCGGTCGGCTTCGAGTACGGCTACTCGGTCGCCGCGCCGGAGGCGCTCGTGCTCTGGGAGGCGCAGTTCGGTGACTTCGTCAACGGCGCGCAGATCGCGATCGACCAGTTCATCGTCGCCGGCCTCTCGAAGTGGGGCCAGACGTCACGGCTGACGCTGCTCCTCCCGCACGGGTACGAGGGCAACGGCCCCGAGCACTCGAGTGCGCGCCTCGAGCGGTTCCTGCAGCTCGCTGCGCAGGAGAACATCCGGATCGTCAACCCGACCACGGCCGCGCAGTCGTTCCACCTGCTCCGGCGCCAAGCGCTCGACCCTTCGGCGCGCCCGCTCGTCGTGATGACGCCGAAGGGACTCTTGCGCCTCCGCGCGGCGATGAGCTCGCTCGAGGAGCTGAGCGACGGCGCGTTTCGGCCGGTGATCGACGACGCTGAAACCGACCACGCGACGGCGCGCCGGCTCGTCCTGTGCACCGGCAAGCTGTACTACGACATCGTCGGTCACGAGGCGCGGGCCGCTGCGAGCGACGTCGCGGTCGCACGCATCGAGCAGCTCTACCCGTTCCCCGCCGACGAAGCTGCCGAGCTGGTGCGCGGCTACAGCGCGTTGGACGAGATCGTCTGGGCGCAGGAGGAGCCGCAGAACATGGGCGCGTGGCGCGCAATCCGTCACCGCCTCGAGGACGCAGCCTCGGTGGCGGGCGTGCCGGTGCGCTTCGTGGGGCGCCCGTGGCGCGCGAGCCCGAGCGAGGGCTACCCGACCGCCCACCTGCGCGAGCAGGACCGGATCGTCCGCGAAGCGCTCGGCGTGACGACCTAGCGCTTGTTGCGAATTCGCTGCGTCAGCGGCCGCGAAGCGGCCGCCTTCAGGGGTC
>JBDTVA010000032.1:0-8864 GCA_040007455.1 Actinomycetota bacterium
TCCGCCGCGCCATCTGCCCGATCGCGGGCGTGAGCACCAGCACGATCCCGAGCGCGAGCGCGAAGCCCCAGACGACCTCGGGCGTGTTCCTCAGCTCGTCGAGCATGTGGCCACTACTACTTGGTGCCGTAGAGCCGATCGCCGGCGTCGCCGAGACCCGGGACGATGAAGCCCCGCTCGTTCAGCCCACGGTCGATCGCAGCGCACACGATGTGCACGTCGGGGTGGTCTCGGTGCACTCGGTCGATCCCCTCCTGTGCCGCCACGAGCGAGACGAGCGTCACGGTGCGGGCTCCCGCCTGCTTGACCGTCTCGATCGCCGCGGCGCTCGAGTTGCCCGTCGCGAGCATCGGGTCGAGCACGATCGCGTCGCGGTCGGTCATGTCGGCGGGCAGCTTCACGAAGTACTGCACGGGCTGGAGCGTCTCCTCGTCGCGGTACATCCCGATGAAGCCGACGCGCGCGCTCGAGATGAGCGAGAGCACACCGTCGAGCATCCCGATGCCCGCGCGAAGCACCGGGCAGACGGCGACCTTCTTGCCGGCGATCCGCGGGAAGGGCGCGGTCTCCAGCGGGGTCTCGATCTCGACGTCTTCCGTCGGGAACTCCTTCGTCGCCTCGTACGTGAGGAGCAGCGTGACCTCCTCGACGAGCTTCCGGAAGTGGACGGTCGGCGTGTGCTTGTCCCGCAGGTAGGACAGCTTGTGCTGCACGAGCGGGTGCGTCACGTGGGTAACGCGGCCGGTCGCAGTCGTGCTCATGTTCAAGCCGTGTAGGTCGTGTAGCCGCGGAACCCCGGGTAGAGCGGCCGCTTCGCGCACAGGGCGTCGATGCGCGCGTTCAGCCCCGCGAGATCGGGAGCGTCTGCAAGCGCCTCGACCATCACCGAGCCGACCTCGCGGAAGTCGTCCTCGTCGAAGCCGCGCATCGTCGCCGCCGGCGTGCCGACGCGCACACCAGAGCCGACCGTCGGCGGGTGCTCGTCGAACGGCACCGTGTTGCGGTTGACCGTCAGCTTCACCTCGTGCAGCCGCTCCTCCGCGTCCTTGCCCGTCCATTCCGAGTTCCGTAGGTCGATCTGCAGGAGGTGCGTGTCGGTGCCGCCGGTGAGGAGGTCGAGCCCGCCGTGCATCAGCGTCTCGCCGAGGGCATCGGCGTTCGCACGCACCTGCGACTGGTAGTCGCGGAAGGCATCGGTGGCGGCGATCTTGAAGCACGCCGCCTTCGCCGCGATCGTGTGCTCGAGCGGACCGCCCTGCATCCCCGGGAAAACCGCACGGTCGACGTCCTTCGCGAACTCCTCCTTGCAGAGGATGAACCCTGCACGCGGACCGGCGAGGGTCTTGTGCGTGGTCGAGGTGACGAAGTCGCAGTGCGGCATCGGGTTGGGGTGCAGGCCGGCCGCGACGAGACCCGCGAAGTGCGCCATGTCGCACATCAGCATCGCGTCGACCTCGTCGGCGATCTCGCGGAAGCGGTCCGCCTCGATCGCGCGGGGATACGCAGATCCGCCGCAGATGATCAGCTTCGGCCGGTGCTCCTTCGCGAGCGCGAGCACCTCGTCGTAGTCGACGAGCGACGTCTTCCGGTCGACGCCGTAGCCGACGATCGCGTAGAGCCGACCGGAGAAGTTGACCTTGAGCCCGTGGGAGAGATGCCCGCCGGAGTCGAGCTTCATCGACAGGATCGTGTCGCCGGGCTGGAGCGCCGCGAAGTACACGCCCATGTTCGCCTGCGCACCCGCGTGCGGCTGCACGTTCGCGTGCTCGGCGCCGAAGAGCGACTTCGCGCGCTCGATCGCGATCGCCTCGATCTCGTCGACGACCTCGCAGCCGCCGTAGTAGCGCTTGCCCGGGTACCCCTCGGCGTACTTGTTCGTCGGGACCGAACCGACCGCCTCGAAGACGCTCGGCCAGGTGAAGTTCTCGGAAGCGATCAGCTCGATCTGACCGCGCTGCCGCTCGAGCTCGGCGGTGAGCAGCTCGGCGATCTCGGGATCGACCTCGGCGAGGCCGGCGGTGCGGAGGTGCTGAAGGGTTTCCTGCGCGACGGCCATGCGGCTCTCCTTCCCCGGGAAGTCCCCAGGGATGCTACTCGCGCCTCAGGCCAGCACTGCGAGAGCGCGCTCGACGTCGCCCGCGCCCTCGCGGAGGACGACGGGGCGCTCGCCGGTGAAGTCGATCACGGTCGAGGGGACGCCCGGGAGCTCGCCCGCGTCGACGACCTCGGCGACGCCGTTCAGGATCTCCTGCGGGATCTCCGCGACCGTCTTGGGATCTGGACCGCCGTGGAGGTTCGCGCTCGTCGCGGCGACTGCGCCGACGCGCTCGAGCACCTGCTTGCCGTAGCCCTCGAGCACGGGGACGCGAACGCCGATCGTGTCCGGCCGGTCGCCCGTCAGCCACCGGTAGCGGTGCGCCGGGTTCGGGAAGATCAACGTGTAGGGGCCAGGGAGCAGCTCGCGCGCGATCGTCCCGGACCGACCGCGAAGCTCTGGAACGCACTCGAACAGCATCTCGAGATCGCCGGCGACGAGGGCGATCGCCTGCTGGTTCTCGCGTCCCTTCAGCTCGAACACCTTCTGCGCCGGCTCTTCCCTGTACGGCGACACGCAGAGCCCGTACACCGTGTCGGTCGGCAGCACGACGACCTTTCCCCCGTTCAGCGCGTCGACGGCGGTCTCGATCACGGCCGTTTCCCCTCGACGATCCGATCCCGGCCCGCGAGATCCTCCGTCACGGCGACGTCCTCGTAGCCGAGGCGCTCGAGCAACTCGGCCACCCGGCCCGCACGCGTGTCCGCGACCTCGAGCACGAGATGCCCACCCGGGACCAGCGCGTCGAGCGCGTGCTCGGCGATCTGCGCGGTGTGCTCGCCCCCGACCGTCGCCAATCGCGGCTCCCAGTCGCGGACCTCCGGCTGGAGCGTGCCGATCTCCTCCTGCGCGATGTACGGCGGGTTCGACACGACCAGATCGTATTCGCGCTCGCCCAGTCCGCCGACCAGATCGCCTTCGACGAGCTCGATCTCGAGCCCCGTGCGCTCGGCGTTCTCGCGGGCGAGGTCCAGGGCTTCGGCGGAGACGTCGAGTGCCCGAACCTTCGCCCCCGGGTGCTCGTCCACGATCGCCAGCGCGATCGCGCCCGTCCCCGTGCCGACGTCGAGCACGCGCGGCGTCCCGCCGTTGAGGAGTTCGAGGCAACGCTCGACGACCACCTCGGTCTCGGGCCGGGGCACGAGCGCACGACGGTCGGTCTTGAGCGTAAGCCGCCGGAAGCCCCACTCGCCCAGCACGTACGCGAGCGGTTCTCGCTCGCCCCGTCTGCGGACGAGCTCGCGGTAGGCGTCGCGCTCGGCGTCGTCGAGCGGCCGGTCGTGGTGCATGTACAACTCGACGCGGGACAGGCCGAGCGCCTTCCCGAGCAGATGCTCGGCGTCCAGCCTGGGGCTCTCCACTCCCTTGCCGGCGAGGAACTCCGTCGCCCGGCGCAGCACCTCGCCGACGGTCACGCCGGCGTTGTCTCGAGCGCGCGGCGCCGTTCTTCCGAGGCGAGCGCCTCGGTGAAGTCATCGAGCTCTCCCTCGAGGACGCGATCGAGCTTGTGCTGCGTCAGGTGGATGCGATGGTCGGTCACGCGGTTCTCCGCGAAGTTGTACGTGCGGATCTTCTCGGCCCGCTCGCCGGTCCCGATCTGCGAGCGCCGCGTTGCAGCGAGTGCAGCCTGCTGCTTCTCGCGCTCGAGCTCGTAGAGCCGCGCCCGGAGGACGCGCATCGCCTTCGCCTTGTTCTGAAGCTGCGACTTCTCGTCCTGCATCGAGACGACCGTGCCGGTCGGAGCGTGCGTGATGCGCACGGCCGAGTCGGTCGTGTTGACGCTCTGGCCGCCCGGTCCGGTCGAGCGGTAGACGTCGATCTTCAGGTCGTTCGGGTCGATCTCGATCTCCACCTCTTCGGCCTCGGGCATCACAGCGACGGTCGCGGTCGACGTGTGGATGCGACCCTGCGACTCGGTTTCGGGAACGCGTTGCACTCGGTGCGTGCCCCCCTCCCACTTGAAGACGGAGTACGCACCGTCGCCCTTGACCGCGATCGTCATCTCCTTGATGCCGCCGAACTCGTTCGGCGAGCCGCCGAGCGTCTCGGTCTTCCAGCCGCGCCGCTCCGCATAGCGGGTCAGCATCCGGAGCACCTCGGCGGCCCAGAGCGCGGCCTCGTCGCCGCCGACGCCCTGGCGCACCTCGAGGATCACGTCCTTGCTGTCCGCCGGGTCGGTCTCGACGAGGGCGAGCTTCAGCTCCTCCTCGAGCGCAGCGAGCCGCGCCTCGAGGTCGGGGACGAGCTCGCGCAGGTCGCCGTCGTCGCGGGCGGCCTCGAGATCGGCGGTCACCTCACGCCACTCCTGCGTGAGCTTGTACGGGCCTTCGAGCTCTTTCAGCCGGCGGCCCGTGTCGGCCGCTTCGCGATGGTCGTTGTAGACGGCAGGGTCGGACATCCGCTCCTGCGTCTCGCGGTACTTGCGCTCGAGGTCGTCGATCAGCGCGTCGATCGCCATCGCCGTCAGGCCATGACTTCGACGCGGCGCGCGTCGGCCGGGCGCTCCTGCCCCTCGAGCCGAAGTACTTCGCGCAGCGCGCGGATCGAGACCTCGAGCTGGTCGAGCGAGGGCTCGCGCGTCGTCAGCCGCTGCAGCCAGAGGCCGGGCGCGAGCAGCGTCATCAGGATTCGGTTGTCCGTGTGCTTGCCGGCGAAGCGGATCACCTCGTAGGCGAGGCCTGCGATCACCGGCAGCAGCAGGATGCGGCTCGCGATCAGCCACAGCCACGAGGGCTGGCCGATGAAGGCGAAGACGAAGATCGCGATCACCATCACCCAGAGCAGAAACGCCGTTCCGCAGCGTGGGTGGATCAGCGAGAAGCGCTGCACGTTCTCGGGCGTCAGCTCCTCGCCCGCCTCGAGCGCGTTGATCGCCTTGTGCTCGGCCCCGTGGTACTGGAAGACGCGTCGCAGGTCGGGCAGCAGCGAGATGACGAGGATGTAGAGGACGAAGATGCTCACGCGGATCAGCCCTTCGACGATCACGAACCACCCGTCGGTCTCGATCGGCAGCCACTTCGTGATCAGCGCGGGCGTCACCTTGAACAGCGCGATCGCGAAGCCGATCGCGATCACGAACGCGAAGATGATCGCGCCGCGGGAGAGCTCGGTCTCGACCTCTTCCTTGTCGTCGGCGTCCGCGTCCTGCGCTGCGTAGTTCGCCGAGATCGCGAGCGCGCGGAAGCCGATCGCGAGCGACTCGCCGAGCGCGACGATTCCGCGGATCACCGGGAGCCGGAAGATCCGATGGCGCGCCATCGGTGAGGAGATCGACGTCGTGTGCTCGGCGATCTCGCCGTTCGGCTTCCTCACCGCGAGCGCCCAATGCGCAGGACTGCGCATCATCACGCCTTCGAGGACCGCCTGGCCTCCGATCGTCTGCATCGAAGTGAGGGAGCTAGCCCTTGCGGGGCGCGCCGCCGGCGCGCTCAAGCCGACGCTGGAAGCGCTCGACACGACCGCCGGTGTCCATCAGCTTCTGCTTGCCCGTGTAGAACGGGTGGCAGTTCGAGCAGATCTCGACGTGCAGCTCCGGCTTCGTGGACCGCGTCTGGAACGTGTTCCCGCAGGAGCACGTCACGTTCGAGAGCACGTACTCGGGATGGATGCCAGTCTTCATCGCGAAGCCAGGATAGCAGAGGCCGTTTTGGCGGCTACGTTGCCTCCTGAGACGACAAGCGCCACCTGTTCGCCCTGCTCGTGGTCGATCTTTCCGGCGAGCAACGCCGCCGTCGAGGCCGCTCCGGCGCCCTCGACCGCAAGCTTCGCGCGGCCGTAGAGGAAGCGGAAGGCCTCCTCGATCTCCGACTCTGTGACGACCACGATCTCGTCGACGCGCTCCTGGACGACCGCAAGCGCGTGTGTCCCGGCGAAGGGTGCGTTCAGTCCGTCCGCGAGCGAGACGGGCGTGATCGGAACCGGCTCGCCGGCCTCGACCGCGAGCTTCATCGCCGCCGACGTCTCGGGCTCGACTCCGATCACCCGCGCCGACGGTCGCAGGCCCTTGACCGCCGTGGCGACGCCGGAGATCAGGCCGCCTCCGCCGATCGGGACGACGACGACGTCCGCCTCGACGTCCTCGATCAACTCGAGTCCGACCGTTCCCTGGCCGGCCTGCGTGAACGGGTCGTCGAACGGGTGCACGAGCGTGCGGCCGGTCTCCTCCTGGAGTTGCGCGAGCACGGCGAACGCCTCCGTCGGATCGCGCGCCTCCTGGTGGACCGCGGCGCCGTAGCTGATCGTCGCCGCGCGCTTCGACTCGTCGGCGCCCTGCCACATGACGAGCAGTGCGTCGATCCCCTCCAGCGCCGAGCAGTACGCGAGCGCCTGTGCGTGGTTGCCCGCGGAGATCCCGATCACGCCGCGCAACTTCTCCTCGGGCGTGAGCGACGCGAGCTTCGTGAGGACACCGCGCGGCTTGAACGAGCCCGTGCGCTGGAAGAGCTCCGCCTTCAGGTGCACCTGGGCGCCGGTCAGGTGCGAGAGCGAAGCGGACGTGAACGTCGGCGTTCGGTGCAGCCGGCCCGCGATCGCCTCGCGCGCGCGGTGGACGTCGTCAAGTTCGATGATCGGAACCGCGGCCACGTGTGGTGTGATCGTCACAGGTTCGGAGCATTCCGTCACGGACGCGTCACGCTCTCGCCGCTAGCGTCCGCCTCGGGAGGCGGGAGGACCCTTCCTTCCCCACCCCTTGGGGAGGGGAAGCGCCGCAACTCAGGGCCGGGTCGGACGCGGCTGCGCGGGCTAGGTCCGCTGGTATTCGGGCCCCGAGCCGCCCTCCGGGGGAGTGAGCCGGCCGCCCTTCGCGGTGATCGCGCCGCATTGCACGCAGTTCGACGGGTTCACCTCCACCTCGACCGTCTCGGCACCGTCGGCGCCGCCGATCTCGTACACGTGTGCCGGGCACATGCGCACCCAGAGCTCGGCGAGCTCCCGCGGCACCTTGCGTTGGACGCGAATGTGATTCGGCTGGTCGTCGCGCGTCTTGTTTCCCGACAGGAAGACCGAGGAGAGCTTGTCGAAGGTGAGCTTCCCGTCGGGCGTCGGGTAGCGCTTCGCGCGGTCGGTGACGATCAGCTCGACGTCGGCATCGCGCTCCGTGCGGAACGTGAACGGCGGCAGCTTGCCGCGCGTCGCGGTCATCATCCCGGCGAGAGCCCCGCCGACCCAGAAGCCGCGGCTGAACGCGGGCCGCATGTTCTTCACCTGCTCGAGGTCGCGCCAGATGTAGCTGTCGCGCACCGCGCGGTCGTACGACTCGAGCGCGCCCGGCGTTGCAGCCGTCCGTCCACGCTGCAGCGCCTCGAACGCGGTCTCCGCCGCGAGGCGGCCGGACTCGATCGCATAGTGGATCCCCTTCAGCGCCGGCACGTTGACCATCCCGACGCCGTCGCCGCAGAAGAGCAGACCGGGAGCGTGGAGTTGTTTCGGCAGCGCGAGGAAGCCGCCCTCGGGGATCGTCTTCGCCCCCCACTCCACGCGCTCGCCGCCGGCCAGAATCTTGCGGACGAGCTTGTGCGTCTTCAGCTCCTGCAGCACGTCGTGCACGGAGAGCTCGGCGTCGCGGTAGTCGAGCCCGACGACCATCCCGAGCGCGACGTGATCCTCACCCATCGGGTAGACGAACGAGCCCCCGAACTCGCGGTAGCGCGCACCGCCCCGGAGCGGCCAGCCCATCGTGTGGATCACCCGGTCGAGCGGCTTCGCGACGCGCCAGATCTCCTTCACGCCGAGCGCCCACACCTGCGGGTTGTCGCCTGCGAGGCCGAAGCGCTCGATCGCTGCGCCGGTCAGGTGTCCCTGCGTCCCCTCCGCGAGCACCGTCACGCGCGCGACGAGGTCGGAGCCCGGCTCGAAGTTCGGGAGCGGCTCGCCGTCGCGTCCTCGCCCCTTGTCGCCGGTGCGGACGCCGACGACGCGGCCGTGCTGGACGAGCAGCTTCGTCGCTGCGGTCTCGGGCAGGATCATCGTCCCTCCCTCCTCGGCCTGTGCGGCGAGCCAGCGGCCGAGCTGGGAAAGCGACGCGACATAGTTGCCCTCGTTCTTCATCGTCGGAGGAGTGGGGATGCGGAACGCGGAGCCGGCGGTGAGGAAGTAGACGGACTCGCCCTCGACCGGGCCGAGCAGCGGGAGCTCGTCGAGCTGCTTGCGGCCGCGGAAGAGCCGCCGGAGCCCGCGCGGGTTGACCACGGCGCCCGAAAGAAGATGTGAGCCGGGCTGCTTGCCCTTCTCGAGCACGGCGACCGGCACATCGCCGAGCCGCGCGCGCAGCTCGGGCGCCTCCTCGAGCAGCTGGCCGAGCCGGATCGCGCACGCGAGACCCGCGGGGCCCGCGCCGACGATCAGCACGCCGACGTCGATTCGCTCGTCGGGCGGGTCGGTCGGCGCCCCGACCGCCTCTTCGATGGACAAGGGTGGCGTGTAGTCGGCGGGGCGGGTCATCCGCCACGGCGTTCGCGCACGAGCTCGGTCAGCTTCGGAACCACCTGGTGAATGTCGCCGACGACGCCGAAGTCTGCGAACTCGAAGATCGGCGCGTTCGGGTCCTTGTTGATCGCGACGATCGTGCCGGAGCCCTGCATCCCGACCTTGTGCTGGATCGCGCCGGAGATCCCGCACGCGACGTAGAGCTTCGGAGCGACGGTCTTGCCCGTCTGGCCGATCTGCGTCGAGTACGGGTACCAGCCCGCGTCGACCACCGCGCGCGTCGCGCCGACGGCGCCGCCGAGCGCCTTCGCGAGCTCCTCGACGAGCGTGAAGTTCTCGGGGC
>JBDTVA010000033.1:0-8782 GCA_040007455.1 Actinomycetota bacterium
GTTGTCGCTCGTTCGAGCACGACGATCCTCACGTTAAGGACCGACGGAGACGACGCGGGCGACCCACGAGCCGCCGGGTGCTGCGATGGTGACCCGTTCGCCGGCCTTCGCGCCGTAGAGCGCGCGGCCGAGCGGCGACTCGGGGGAGATACCGCCGACGCTGGAGATCTCGAGCTGCATCCGCTCGCCCGCCTCGTCTTCGATCTCCACTCTCGAGCCGACGCCGATGCGGTCGCTCGGGACGGCGTCCTCGTCGACGAGCACCGACCTGGAGAGCCGGTCACGGAGGAGCGTGATGCGCCGCTCGAGCATCCCCTGCTCGTTCTTCGCGGCGTGGTACTCGAAGTTCTCGGAGAGGTCGCCGAAGCCGCGGGCTACCCGGATCGCTTCGACCATCTCGGCGCGCTTCGGTCCCTCGAGCTCGGTCAGCTCCACCTCGAGCTGCTGCTTCTGCTCTGACGTCAGTGACTGGGGGGTCTCGCGTGGCACCGGGGAAGCGTACGTCTGATCACGTGCGGCTGCGGACCGGCGGGCCGCTCAGCCGAGCGAGACGAGCCGCGCCGGTGACTCCGGGGCGACGTCCTGCCCCTGCACCGTCGACGTGGCGACTCGGTCCTTGCCGCCGCGCTTAGCCTGGTAGAGCGCTGCGTCGGCCGCAGCGATCAGAGCCTCCGCGTTCCCGTACGTCGGGAACTCGGCGACGCCGAAGCTCACGGTGAACGTGGCAATCTCGCCGTTGCGGCCGGCGACCTTGAGCTCGGCGGCGGTCTTTCGCATCTGCTCCGCGGCGCGGCACGCGTTCGCCAGCCTCGCGCCCGGCAGCAGGACGACGAACTCCTCGCCGCCGTAGCGTGCCGCGAGGTCGGTCTCGCGCACCGAACGGTCGAGTGCCGCGGAGAACGCGCGCAGCACCGCATCGCCGGTCTGATGGCCGAAGCTGTCGTTGATCTGCTTGAAGTTGTCGATGTCGGCCATCACGAGCGAGACGCTCGTGCCGTTTCGGGTCGCTCGGAGGAGCTCGTCCTCGAGCCGCTCTGCGAGGAGCCGGCGGTTTGCGAGCCCGGTGAGCCCGTCGGTCTGCGCCTGGCGACTCAGTCGGGCGACGTCGCCGACGATCTGGGCGACCGGGCGAGCGAGGCGTGTGGCGAGTGCCGCGGCCAGCGCGAGCGTGAACAGCGCGGCGAGGATGATCAGCCTGCGGTAGCTCGCCGACAGCGCGTCGATGGCGGCTACCGGCTCGAGAGCCACCACGTACGCATCAGCGACCACGAGGGGTGCGAACTGGGCAGCGAAGTCGGTGCCGCCGAGGACGACCCGGCCGTCGCGCGGCTCGACCCTGACTCCGCGCGGACCGCCTGCGATCAGCCGACCGCTCTGCATGAGGGCAAGCGAGGCATCCGCGGGAAGCGGTGTCGCCTCGCGAAGCACGGTGAGCACGTCCTTGCCGAGCGGGAGCGAGACCGTCACCTTCGCGAGGATCGCCCGACCGTTACTGATCGTCGCAGTCGACGCGATGCGTGGCTTGGCGGCGAGCTTCCCGATCGCACGCCCGTCGCGCAGGTCGATCCGCGCATGGCGCGTAGCGGCGATGTCTCGAAGGGCGCGCTGGTCGTCCGTCACCACCGCGCGCTGGAGCCGCAGCGAGGTTGCAAGCTCACTCGCCTGCACGCGCAGGTCGGCGCGCAAGGTGCCGAACGTCGACGCTGCCACCCGGGCGCCGGCGTTGAGCGCGGTGCTGTGCTCCTGCCAGTTGCTTCGACGACCGTTGCGGTCGAGCGTCCAGCTCACCGTGCCAACGAGGGCGGCGATCAGCAGGAAGACGAGGACGGCGTAGCGCACGACCGGAGTGCCGTGGCGAAACTCGCGCGGTGAACGGCCGTGCATCAACTCCCTCCCCTGTGAAGGGAAGACGAACGCTCCGCCGACAACGGCGGCTCGGTTACACGCCGCAGAACCTCGTTCATAACCAACCTTCCGAGGAGGAAACGTCGTTCAGCATCGGCGCGAGGACTCCTACGGGGACTCCCCCGAAGGAGTGAGGTCTGCCGACGATCACCCGGGGGTGTGGTTCTTGATCGTGATCACCTTCGTGACCTGCGGGGCCGCCAGGTAGTTCGCGTCCCCCGCCTGGTTCGCGTAGACGATGCAGTCGCCGCGATCGCCGAGCGGCGTGACCATGTTGCCCGACACCGAGCAGATCGAGGAGCTACTCGGATCGACCGTGTACGTGACCGCCAGGCCGGAGCTCGACGTCGCCGAGAGGGGGAACGGCGGGTCGTTCTTGTCGAAGTTGCCCGGGTTCGGGAAGGTGATCGTCTGCGACCGCTTGGCGATCGAGAACGTCTGCTGCACCTGCGGCGCGGCGAGGTAGGCGCTGCTGCCGCTCTGGTTCGCGTAGACGGTGCACGTCCCCGCACCCGCCATCACGACCGCCGAGCCCGACAGCGTGCAGGTGCCCGACACCGTGAAGCTGACGGGGAGGCCTGAGCTCGCGGTTGCCGAGACGTTGTAGTTCGGTCCGAGGTAGACGGCGCTCCCGGGCGCGCTGGAGGTGAACGTGATCGTCTGGGCCGACGGCGGCGGGACGACGGTGAACGCCTGCTGCACCTGCGGTGCCGGCTGGTAGCTCGCGTTCCCGGACTGGTTCGCGCGGACGACGCACGTTCCGCCGCCGGTGAACGACACCGTCGAGCCGGAGACGCCGCACACGGAGGGGCTGCCGGACGAGAACGTGACGGTGAGACCGGAGCTGGCGTTCGCCGCGACGGTGTACGTCGGGCCGCCGGCGTACGCGCCGCTCGGCGGCGTCGTGGTGAAGGTGATCGCCTGGGGCCCCGGGGCAACGGCGAACGACTGCGAGACCTGGGGGGCGGCCAAATAAGAGGCGTTGCCCGCCTGGTTCGCGAGCACCGTGCACGTTCCCGGTGACAGGAACGAGACCGTCGAGCCGGACACGCTGCAGACCAAGGGACTCCCGGAAGAGAACGTGACCCCGAGCCCCGAGCTCGCTGCTGCCGTCACGGTGTACGTCGGCCCGCCGGTCGCCGCGCCGCCCGGTGGCGCCGAAGTGAAGCTGATCGTCTGGCCGGCGAGACCAACGGTGAAGGACTGCGAGACGGTCGTGGCGGCCTCGTAGCTCGAGTTCCCTGACTGGTCGGCGTGGATCGTGCAGGTGCCCGAACCGCCGAAGGACACGGTGGCGCCCGACAACGTGCAGACCCCGGAGCTTGCCGGGTCGATCGAGAAGCTGACGGGCAGGCCCGAGCTCGCCGACGCGGACACCGTGTACGAGGGCCCGCCGACGAACGCGCCGGATGGCGGCGCAGAGGTGAAGCTGATCGACTGGACGCTCGGCGCGGACGGGCCGCCGATCGCGAACGACTGCTGCACGCGGGGCGCGACGTCGTAGGTGGAGTCGCCCGGCTGGTCCGCGTTGATCGTGCAAGTCCCGGCGGCGACGAAGCTGACGGTCGACCCGGAGACCGTGCAGATCCCGGCGCTCGACGCAGCCGCCGAGAAGACGACAGCGAGGCCGGAGGTCGCAGATGCGCCGACGACGTAGTCCGGATCGCCGACTGTCGCACTCGACGGCGGAGAGGACGTGAAGCTGGTCGTCTGCGGTGCGAGCCCGACCGCGAACGACTGCCAGACCTGCGGCGCAGGCTGGTAGCTCGCGTTGCCGGCCTGGTCGGCCCGCACCGTGCAGGTACCGACGCCGACGGGGGAAACCGTCGAGCCGGAAACAGTGCAGACGCCGGCGCTGGAGGGTGAGACGGAGAAGGTGACCGCGAGGCCGGAGCTCGCCGAAGCGGACACCGCGTAGGCGGGCCCGCCGGCGACCGCGGCGGAGGGCGGCGAAGACGTGAAGCTGATCGACTGAACGCTCGGCGAGGGCGGGCCGCCGATCGTGAACGACTGCTGAACCTGCGGGGCCGGGCCGTGCGTCGCGTCGCCGGACTGGTCGGCGTCGACCGTGCAAGTCCCGGCGCCCGTCAACGAAACGGTCGAGCCGGAGACCGTGCAGACGGAGGCGCTGCTCGGGTTCGCGCTGAAGACGACCGGAAGCCCGGACGAGGACGTCGCAGCGACCGTGTAGGCGGGACCGCCGACGGCGGCGCCCGAGGGCGGCGTGCTCGAGAACGCGATCGTCTGGCCGACGAGGCCGACCAGGAACGCCTGCTGCGCCTGCGGGGCCGCGAGGTAGCTCGCGTTGCCGGCCTGATTCGCCCGGACGGTGCAGGTTCCGGTTCCGACGAGCGAGACAGTCGAACCGGCGACGGTGCACACCCCGGCGCTCGACGGGGCTGCCGAGTACGCCACGTTGAGTCCCGAGCTGGCCGTCGCCGAGACCCCGTAGGTCCCGCCGACCGCCGGCCCGATCGGCGGAGTCGAAGTGAAGTTGATCGACTGGACGCTCTTCGACGGAGCGTCCGTCCCGATGGAGAAGGACTGGAGCACCGGAGGAGCAGGGAGGAACTTGCTGTTGCCCTTCTGCGTCGCGTTGATCGTGCACGTCCCCTCTGCGACGAGGTGGACCTTGACGCCGGTCACCTTGCAGATGCCGGCGCTGTCGCTCTCGGCGCCGAACTCGACGGGAAGCCCCGAGGACGCCTTCGCGCTGACGTGGTAGTCGGGGTCGCCGACGTGCGCACCCGACGGAGGCATCGAGGTGAAGCTGATCGTCTGCACGACGACCGCGTCGTCGACGTCGACGGACTGCGTCACCTGCGGCGCCGGCAGGTAGTTCGCGTTCCCGGCCTGGTTCGCCCGGACGGTGCACGTTCCGGTGCCGACGAAGCTGACGGTCGCGCCTGAGATCGTGCAGACGCCCGAGCTGCCAGCTGCGAGCGAGAAGCTGACCGGGAGCCCCGAGCTCGCGGAGGCGCCGACTCCATAGGAGCCGCCTACGACGGCGACTGCGGGCGAGGTGTTGAACGTGATCGACTGCGCGCTCTTGGCGGGGCCCGACGGTGGCTTCGACTGCGGTGACGGCGTCCCACCGCCGCCACCACGCGGCGTCGGCTCGTTCGGCTCGTTCGGCTCGGCGGGATTTCCGTGCGGCGGGGACGTCCGGTCCGGTGCGTCACCGCCGGCGCTCGGGCGGTTGTGCGGTCCGTTCGCGACGAGTGTCGTGTCGACGGTCGTGTCGACCGTGTCGGTGCGAATGCTCTCCGCTAGGGCTGTCGCGAACGACACGGCGCCGTCGGAGCGCAGCCTCGGACCCGCCGACTGGTTGATCACCGCCAGTCCGAGTGCGCGTATCGCCCGGCGTGCCTCGGGCGTCGACGCATAGCCGTTGTCGATCCCGAGCAGTGCGCTCTGAAGTGAGATCGCGATGCTCCGGTCGCCGAAGCCGCCTGCCCCCGGCAGGAGCTGCAACCCGGGAAGCGCAAGCCCGACCCAGAGGATGCACGCGGTCGCCGCGGCGGAAGCGCGGCCGAACGGCGCCAACGCAGCGCGGACCCGCCGTGAACGGGTCGGCTCGTCATCCTGCCGTTGTGTCTTCGCCATTACTGCTCCTGCCGCATCGGGACCGCTGTTTCAGCCATCGCCCGGAAACGGGTTAGCCCCCCTCCCCCATTCGTGTGAGAGCACACGACCCGTTTCGGTCGAGCGGAACACCCTCAAGCTCGACTCGAGGTCGAGGGACGTCTAGCGAGCAGCGACAGGGAGTGTCGTGGGCACCGGCGTCTCTCCCCGTTCGCGCGAGCCCTTGGTCGGCCCGCTCCCCGCCCGCGACTGCCGCAGCTCGGGCATCGTCGCTCCGCCGATGCTGGCGATCACGCGAAGCTGCACCTGCGGTTGGACGCTCGTGTGCGGGACCGGTGCAGCCTCCCGCGCGGGCTGGGCGCGCAGCCCCGTCGTCTGCACGATCGTCGGAAGGCTGAGCGCGAACCAGAACCCGGCGACCAGACAACCGACGGTGAGGAACGGGACGAGCTCGACCCCGTGCGAACGCAGCCGCTCGGCGACATCACCGCACAGCTGACGACCTCGGCGTACGACCCCTGCTCCACTCATGCGCTTCAGACCCTCCGCAGTTCTGGATGCGCAGCGTAGGTCAGGCGTCGCGCAGCGTCATTCCCCCGTTCGGGGAGGCGCAGCGTTCATCGTCGCCCGCGAACGAGGGACTCGAGCTGAGGTGGAGGCCTACTTCAGCAGCTTGCGCTCGAGCCGGCGCGCGGTGAACCAGACACCGAGCGCGAGGACGCCGAACAGGTACGCGACGTGGATCAGCGCGCTCCAGCCGACGTTGCCGAGAGTGAGCTGGCGCATCAGGTCGACACCGTGGTAGAGCGGAGTGATGGGAAGCACCCACTGAACAGCCTTCGGGTACTCGTCGAGCGGCACGAACGTGGCCGAGAAGAGGAACATCGGAAGCGTCAGCAACTCGATGAACGCGAAGTCGGCCCACGACCGCATCAGCGTCACCGCGGAGAGGCCGAGCGCGGCGAACGCCGCGCCGATCAGCAGCGCCGCGGGCACGGCGAGGATCGCCCACCACGACTCGATCAGCCCGAGCGCGAGCATGATCGTCACGAACGCGACTGCGTAGACGCTCCCGCGCATCAGCGCGAAGATCGTCTCGCCGACGGCGACATCGCGGACGCCCATCGGCGTCGCGAGCACGCCGTCGTACGTCTTCGCGTAGTTCAGCTTGAAGAAGACGTTGCCGGTCGTCTCGTAGACCGCGCCGTTCATCGCGGACGCCGCGAGGAGCGCCGGCGCGACGAACTCCTGGTAGGAGATCGTCTGGCCCCCGTAGGTGATGTCGCCGACCAGCGCCCCCACGCCGACCCCGAGCCCGACGAGGTAGAAGAGCGGCTCGAAGAAGCCGGAGACCATGACGAGCCAGTACCGGCGCGCCGCGCGGAGGTTCCGGTAGACGAGGCGCAGCGAGCGGTCGGCGCCGAACGTGAACCACGGCGCGACCCGCCCGGTGAGCGCGTAGTCGGTCACTTGAGCAGCGCCCTCTGGTGGCGCCGGATCGCGACGACGGCGCCGGCGACCACGAAGAGAGAGAGGTACGCCACGTGGACGACCGCGAGCAGAGCGTCGACATTCCCGGTGGTCAGCATGCGGCACAGCTCGACGCCGTGCCACAGCGGTGTCGCCCAGGCCACGGGCTCGAGCCAGTCGGGCAACTGGGAGACGGGGAAGAACGTCCCCGCGAACAGGAACATCGGGATCAGGACGAACCGGTTCAGCGCCGGGAACCACCCGTCGTCGCCGCCTTCGAGGCTCGCCGAGAACGCCGCGATCGGCGCGTTGAACGCGAGCCCGCAGAGCAGCGCGGCGAACGGTGCCAGCACCGCCAACGGAGAGGTGATCGCACCGCCGACCGCGGCCACGGCCGTGAAGATCACTGCCGCGGAGAAAACGCGGATCGCCGCCCAGCCCATTGTCCCGAGCACGAGCTCGGCGACCCGCACGGGAGTCGCCATCACCGCGTGGTACGTACGCAGCCACTTGATCCCGGCCATCACCGGCCACATCGCGTCGTTCGCTCCCATCTGCATCGCCGTCGCGGCGAGGAGCCCGGGCGCGACGAACTCGACGTACGTCAGGCCGCCGAGCGCGGCTTGGTCATCGTCGATCAGCTTGCCGAGCAGGATGCCGACGGAGAGCAGGAAGAAGATCGGGTTGAGAAACGCCGTCGTGATCGTCGCGCGCCACGTGCGCTTGTACGAGCGTGCATGCCACTCGGTGACCGAAAGCGCACGTTCGAACGGTGAGCTGGTGACCGCGACGGTCGCCATCAGTCGACGAGCGTCCGGCCGGTCAACGTCAGGAAGACGTCTTCGAGCGTGCTGCGCCGAACGAGGACGCTCTCTGCCTCGATGCCGCGTTCGTGGACCGCGTGGACGGTCGCGTCGCCGTTGTCGGTGCCGATCAGCACCCGGTTCGCGAGCACCTCGACGCGTTCGCCGAGGCCGTCCAGCTTGCCGTTCAGCTCGACGCCGTCCGGAAAGCGAAGCTCGACGACCTCCCGCTGCGTGTGGCGCTCGATCAGCTCGCGCGGCGAGCCCTCTGCGACGATCTTCGCCTGGTCCATCACGACGAGTCGGTCGCACAGCTGCTCGGCCTCGTCCATGTAGTGCGTCGTCAGCACCTGCGTGACGCCCTGCTGCTTCAGCCGGTAGAGCCGGTCCCACAGCACGTGGCGCGCCTGCGGGTCGAGGCCGGTCGTCGGCTCGTCGAGGAGCAGCAGCTCGGGCTCGTTGATCAGGCCACGCGCGATCGTCAGCCGCCGCTTCATCCCGCCCGAGAGCGGCTCGACCCGGGAGTCGCGGCGCTCCTGGAGCTGCACGAATTCGAGCAGCTCCTCGGCGCGCGACTTGATCACGTCTTTCGGGATCCCGAAGTACCGGCCGTAGACGAGCAGGTTCTCGTAGACGGTGAGCTCGAAGTCGAGCGTGTCCTGCTGCGGGACGACGCCCATGCGCGCCTTGATCGCGGCGCCGTCGACCGCGGGGTCGAGCCCGAGCACCCGGAGCGTCCCACCGGTGACGGGTGACACCGCGCTGATCATGCGCATCGTCGACGTCTTCCCGGCGCCGTTCGGGCCGAGGAAGCCGAAGGTCTCGCCGCGTTCGACCACGAAGTCGATCCCGTCGACCGCGGTGAACTCACCGAAGCGCTTCGTGAGGCCTCTGGCCTCGATCAGAGGTGACCCGCTCACCTGCCCTCACGCTACCCGTAACGCACCCGGCTTCCGGCACACTGAAGGCATGGAGAAGATCGAGAAGACAGAGCAGCAGTGGCGGGCGGAGCTGACGCC
>JBDTVA010000034.1:0-8485 GCA_040007455.1 Actinomycetota bacterium
GCGAGCTGCGCGGCCTGCTCCGCGCTCATGATCACGTTCGAGTTGTTCGGCAGCAGCACGACCGCCGCCGCGCCGATGCGCTCGACCGCGGCGACGAGGTCGGCCGTCGACGGGTTCATCGTCTGTCCGCCCTCGACGAAGCTCGTCGCGCCGAGCGTCTCGAACAGGCGGCGGTTCCCCTCGCCGACGACGACCGCGACCACCTCACTGAGGACATCCGGGACCACCTCGAGCAGCCGCGCCGAGCGGTGTTGCGTCTGCGCGTGCATGTTCGCGATCTCGACTCCCTCGATCGTGCCGCGCTTCGTCCCGATCGCGAGCGCCCTGCCCGGCTCGTCGGTGTGCACGTGCACCTTCATCGCCGTGGGGTCGCCGACGACGAGCAGCGAGTCGCCGAGCTGCTCCAGCTCGGCTTCGAGCTCCTCGCGCACGAGGCCGTCGCCCTCGATCACGAACGTCGTGCAGTAGCGGTACTCCGAGAGCTCCTGGTGGATCGCGTCGAAGCCGAGCGACTCGCGCGGCGGCGCCTCGGGGATCGGCTCGCCGGTCGCGGTCGCGGCCAGTCCGCGCACGATCTCGACGAGCCCCGCCCCGCCTGCGTCGACGACGCCCGCGTCGCGCAGCACGTCGAGCATGTCCTGCGTTCGCGCAAGCGACTCCTCGCCGGCGTGCACGAGCTCGACGAGCAGCTCCGCGGCGGACTGCGAGTGGTCGGCGCGCTCCACAGCCTCGGCGAGCTCGCGGATCACCGTCAGCATCGTCCCCTCGACCGGGCGGCGCACGGCGCGGTAGGCGGCGTCGCTCGCTCCGCGGAACGCCCGCGCGAGCGCGCCGGCGTCCAAGGGGTCCGCGTTCCCCGCGACGTCGGCGAAGCCGCGCACAATCTGCGAGAGGATCACGCCGGAGTTGCCGCGCGCGCCCATCAGCGCGGCGCGGGTCGCCTCCTTGGCGAGCGTCGGCCGGTCGGTCGACTCGGTCGTCTCGAGCGCGTCGACGATCGCGCGTGCGGTCAGCGTCAGGTTCGTGCCGGTGTCGCCGTCGGGCACCGGGTACACGTTGAGGTCGTCGATCCGCTGGCGGCTCGCTTCGAGCGAGGCGAGCGCGCCGCGCGCGAGCTCGAGCGGCGTCATCCGGTCTTCACGTCCTGGATGTGCACCTCGACGGACGCCACCTTGAGGCCCGTCAGCCGCTCGAGGTCGTACGCCACCCGGTTGCGGAGACTCGAGGCGACCTCGGCGAGGTTGAGCCCGTACTCGACGACGACGTAGAGGTCGACGGTGACACCGTGGTCGTTTCCCCCGACGACGATGCCCTGCCCGACGCGGTCGCGCGACAGCAGCCGGCCGACGCGCCCACGGGCGGACATGCCGACGACCCCGTACGACTCGAGCGCCGCGTGGCCCGCGATGCGCGCCAGCACCTCCGGCGCGATCGTGATCCTCCCGAGCGGTGCGGAGAGGGAGTGAGCCGCCTCCACGTCGGGATTAGACCCGATCCGGCGCCGCGGGGTTGCTAGGGGGCCCTAGAAACCTGATGTCAAGTCGCTTCGGCCGCGGTCGCGGATCCGCGTGAGCGGATTCGCGACTTGCGCCTCTACCGGCTAAACGGCCTTGGTGACCTTGCCGGCCTTCAGGCAGCGGGTGCAGACGTACGCGCGCTGGGCCTTGCCGCCCAGGTTGACGCGGACGCGCTGGAGGTTCGGGTCGAACCGGCGCTTCGTGGCCACCATCGAGTGGCTCCGGCTGTTCCCGAACGAGGGTTTCTTCCCGCAGACTGCGCAGATCTTCGGCATGGCAGCGGCAGTGTAGCGAAGAGCTTGTGGCAGTTTGTTACGTGGCCACCGCGGCGCTCGCGCGGAGCTGGGCGAACAGGTCGGCCATCTCGAGCGCCGTCCGCACGGCCTCCGCCCCCTTGTCCACGCGGGCCTCGGCCTGCTCGACCGTGTCGGTCGTGAGCACGCCGAAGGCGACCGGGATGCCGGTCTCGATCGCGGCCAGTTGGAGCCCGGAAGCCGCCTCGCCGGCGATGAACTCGAAGTGCGCGGTCTCGCCGCGGACGACGCAGCCGAGCGCGACGACGCAGGAGAAGCGACGGGTCTTCGCAAGCGCGAGCGCGGCGAGCGGAAGCTCGAAGGCGCCCGGCACGGGCACGACGGTCACGGACTCACGCGGGACCCCCGCCCGCTCGAGCTCCTCGAGGGCCGACGCAAGGAGGCGCGTCGTGATCTCGCCGTTGAACTTCGCAACGAGCACGGCGACGCCGCGGCGCCCGCCGACCGGCGAGCCCTCGAGCACCTGCACGCCGTCGGGCAGCTCGAGCGCCCCCTCGGCGTGCTCCTCCGGCGGTCGAAGCTGCGGGAGCTCGGCCGGCTCGCTCATTCCGCGTCCTCGTCGAAGCGCCGGTCCTGGTGGTGCAGCCGGTGGCCGAGCTTCTCGCGCTTCGCGGCGAGGTACCGCTCGTTCTCCGGGTTGGGCTCGACCTCGATCGGCACCTGCTCGGTGACGGTCAGGCCGTAGCCCTCGAGGCCGGTCAGCTTCTTGGGGTTGTTCGTCAGGATGCGGATGGTCGTCAAGCCCAGGTCGGCGAGGATCTGGTTGCCGATCCCCCACTCTCTCGCGTCGGCCGGATAGCCGAGCTCGAGGTTCGCCTCGACGGTGTCCAGCCCCGCCTCCTGCAGCTCGTAGGCCTGCAGCTTCGAGAGCAATCCGATCCCGCGTCCCTCCTGCGACATGTAGAGGAGGACCCCGCGCCCCTCGTCCTCGATGCGGCGCAGCGCGAGCTCGAGCTGGTCGCCGCAGTCGCAGCGCAGCGAATGGAAGACGTCGCCGGTCAGGCATTCGGAATGCACGCGCACGAGCACGTCCTCGCCGCCGTCGACCTCGCCCTTGACGAGCGCGACGTGCGGCTTGCCGGTCAGCGTCTCGCGGAAGGCGACCGCCGTGAACTCGCCGTACGTGGTCGGGAGCCGCACCTGCGCGACGCGCTCGACGAGCTTCTCCGTCGCGCGGCGGTACTCGATCAGGTCGGCGATCGTCAGCAGCTTGATCCCGTGCTGCTCGCAGAACGCCGTCAGGTCCGGGACGCGGGCCATCGTCCCGTCCTCGTTCATGATCTCGCAGACGACGCCCGCGGGGTTCAGCCCGGCGAGACGCGAGAGGTCGACGGCCGCCTCCGTCTGGCCGGAGCGCTCGAGCACCCCGCCCGCCCTCGCCCGGAGCGGAAAGACGTGCCCGGGACGGACGAGGTCGTGCGAGCGCTTCGACGGGTCGATCGCAACCTGGATCGTGTGCGAGCGGTCCGGCGCAGAGATGCCGGTGGTCACGCCCTCGCGCGCCTCGACCGAGACGGTGAAGGCGGTACCGAGCGGCGTCTCGTTCTCGCGCGCCATCTGCTCGAGGCCGAGCTCGTCGCAGCGCTCCTCGGTCAGGCAGAGGCAGATCAAGCCGCGGGCGTGCGTCGCCATGAAGTTGATCGCCTCCGGGGTCGCGAACTGCGCGGCGATCGTCAGGTCGCCCTCGTTCTCGCGGTCCTCGGCGTCGACGACGACGACGAAGCGACCCTGCCGGATGTCCTCGATCGCCTCTTCGACTGTCGCGAACGGCGCGCGCGTCTCAACCGTGGTGCTCACGTCGAGAGCCTAGCCCCGAGCAGGCGCTCCACGTACTTCGCAAGGACGTCGACCTCGAGGTTGACCTCGTCACCGGGCCGCTTTCCTCCAAGCGTCGTGACTTCGAGCGTGTGCGGGACGAGCGCGACCTCGAAGCTCTCGTTGTCGAGCGCCGTGATCGTGAGCGCGACGCCGTCGACCGCGATCGAGCCTTTCTCGACGCAGTAGCGCAGGAGCTCGGGCGGCGCCTCGACGACGAGCCGCTCGCCGTCGAACGAGCGCACCCGGCCGACCGAGTCAACGTGGCCCTGGACGTAGTGGCCGCCGAGCGGCTCGCCGGCGCGCAGCGCGGGCTCGAGGTTCGCCTCGGAGCCGAACGGCTTGACGCGCGAGCTCGTCTCGCCGACGACGTCGAACGCGAGCGTGCCGCCGTTCGCCTCCACGACGGTCAGACAGACGCCGTCGACCGCGACCGAATCGCCGACTCCTGGCTCGAGCGCCGACTCGACCACGAGCCGCCCGTTGTCGAACGAGGCGACCCGTCCGCGCTCCCTGACGATCCCGGTGAACACCCCGAAAGGCTACGGGCCCGCCTCGACCCGCGCGAGAACGGTGTCGAGATCGCCGCGCCCGTCGTGGATCTGCTCGATCCACCACGTCGCGCCCGCCTCGGCGTAAGCATCGTGCAGCGCCCGCTCCCCGGGCTCGGAGTAGCCCATCACCGCGACGTCGCCGAAGGAGTAGCCCTCGAGCATCGCGGCGAGCTCCTCGGGCGTCGTCGTCATCGCGCTCGGGCTCGCCGTGTCCGCGAACCAGCCGTCGAAGCGCGCCGCCCGCGCGCGGGCCTTCGCACTCATTCCCCCGATCCAGATCGGCACGCGCTCCGGAGCCGGCGCGAGCGTCACGCCGTCGACGGTGAAGTGCTCACCGCGATGGTCGACGCGCTCGCCGGAGAGCAGCGCGCGGATCACGTCGAGCCCCTCGTCGAGCCGCTCGGCTCGTGCGTGCGGATCCTCGTCCTCACCGAAGCGCTCGAACTCGCCGTGGCCGCCGCCGAGACCGGCGCCGAAGACGACGCGGCCGGGAGCAAGCCTGTCGAGCGTGGCCAGCTCGTGCGCCACCACCTGTGGCCGACGTCGCGCGACCGGCGTCACACCGGTTCCGATCAGGATCCGCTCGGTGGACGCGGCGACCGCTCCGAGGGTCACCCACGGGTCGGCGGCAGGCTTGTCCCAGACGAACGCGAGGTGGTCCCAGATCAGGTACGCGTCCCACCCCGCGCGCTCGGCGGCCTGCGCGACGCGGATGGCGGTGCGGGGCTCGGAGTACGAGCCGATGTTCGAGCTGAGCATCCCGAGCTTCACGGCTCCCGAAGGTATCCCTCGAAGAGCACGTCGTCCCCGATCTGCCGCACGGATGTGCGGGTCAACTCGCGCAGTCCCGTGAAGTCGTTGAAGAGGTGCGGCCCCTCGCCCGAGAGCTTCGGGGCGACGAAGAGCAGCAGCTTGTCGATCAACCCGCGCTCGAGGAACGCGGTCGCGATCGTCGGGCCACCCTCGAGCAGCAGCGACTGCACGCCCTCTGCCGCCAGCGCGCGCAGCTCCTCGACCGGCTCGCCCGAGCGCAGCTCCAACTCGGATCCTTGAGGGAGAGGCCCGAGCCCGAACGCGAGCCGACGCGGCTGACGTTCGGCCGCGACGTCGCGCGCGTCGAGCCGCGGGTCGTCAGCGCGCACCGTGCCCATCCCCACCGCAACCGCGTCCGACTGCGCGCGCAGCTCGTGCACCAGCCGCCGGGCCTCTTCGCCCGAAATCCACTGCGAGCCGGGGATCGTCACGCGGTTGTCGAGCGTGACCGCCGCCTTGTACGTCACGAACGGCCGCTCGAGCGTCTTCCATGTGCGCCACGCTTCGTTCTGCCTTCGCGCTTCCCACAGATCGAGGACCTCGACCTCCACCCCGAGCTCGCGCATGCGCTCGACGCCCTCCTGCGACGGATCGTCGGAGCCGACGACGACCTTGGCGATTCCCGCGCCGACGATCGCGTCGACGCACGGCGGGGTGCGTCCGAAGCGCGAGCACGGCTCGAGCGTCGCGTAGAGCGTCGCCCCCTTCGCGCGTCCGCCGGCGGCGCGAAGCGCGACGAGCTCGGCGTGCGGTCCACCCGCGTGCTCGTGCCAGCCCTCGCCGACGACCGTTCCCCGCGGCGTGACGACGACCGCGCCGACGACGGGGTTGGGGTGTGTTGTCCCGCGCCCTCGCTCGGCGAGCTCGAGCGCTCTCTCGATGTGGCTCACGCCAGTGCTTGTACCAAGCGGCGATAGGCCCGCGAGAGATCTTCGCGCCCGAAGATCGCGCTCGCGGAGACGAGCAGCGTCGCGCCGGCGACGTGCGCGATGCGGATGATCTCCTCGTCGATGCCGCCGTCGACCTGCACGTGCACCTCCGGCGGCAGCAGCTCGCGTGTCCGCTTGATCCGGTCGAGCGACCCGGGAAGGAACTGCTGGCCGGAGTATCCGGGCTCGATGCTCATGCAGAGCACGAGATCCACTCCCTCCGCCGCAGCGACCGCCTCCTCGACCGGCGTGCCCGGCTTGAAGGCCAGCCCGACCTCGAGCTCGTGCTCCCGCGCGGCCTGCACACAACCGCGCACGTCGCGAACCGCTTCGTAGTGGAACGTCACGCTGTCGGCCCCCGCACGCGCGAACGCGCCGAAGTGCTTCGAGGGGTTCTCGACCATCAGGTGGCAGTCGATCTTGCCGTCCATCGCGTGGATCCGTTCCGAGATCGACGCGAGCACGATCGGCCCCATCGTGATCGGCTCGACGAAGCGACCGTCGCCGCAGTCGAAATGGAAGATCCGAGCGCCCGCGTGCAGGAGCACCTCGATCTGGTCCGCGAGGTGGCCGAAGTCCGCCGCGTACAGCGACGGCTCGACCTCGACCGTCCGGACCCACTCGCTCCAGGGCATCCGGCGGATCTTACGAAGCTCTGAGCCGCGCGATGAAGAAACCCGAGGTGCCGTGCAGATCGGGGCGCGTGAGCAGGAACTCGGGGCGCTTCGGATGAGCGAACTGCGGCCATTCCTCGCCGAGCGGGTCGACCTCGAGCCCCGAGGCTTCGACCACCGCCTCGTTCTCGTCCGCGTTGATCGTGCAGACCGAGTAGACGACGGTTCCGCCGGCTCGTGTGCGGGCGGCCGCTTCCTGGAGCAGCGCGAGCTGGAGGTCCGGCAGCGGGCGGGCGCGCCAGCGCAGGTCGGGGCGCGCGGCCAGCACGCCGAGGCCCGAGCAGGGCGCGTCGACGAGCGCACGATCGAACCCGTCGAGCTCAGGCGGCAGGGCGGTGGCGTCGGCCTCGACGACGTGCACGTTCGTCGCGCCGAGCAACGCGGCGTTGTCGCGCAGCTCTCGCGCGCGCCCTGGGTTCAGCTCGACGGCAGTCACCTCGCCGGCGAGCATCGTCGCCTTGCCTCCGGGCGCTGCACACGAGTCGAGGATCCGCTCGCCCTCGCGCGCGCCGACGACGAGACCTGCCAACTGCGAGCCGCGGCTTTGCGGCCAGACGCGGCCTTCCGCGAGCGCCTGCTCGTCGACGCGATCGACCCGGTACGCGCCGGGCACGTCTGTCGGCTCCCCCGGCGGGTCGCCTCGCACGAGCCGGACGACGGTCTCCGCCGGCTCGTTCTGCGTGCGCATCAGGGCGAGCGAGGCCTCCTCGCCGAGGTCTCGCCGCCACGTGTCGTGGATCCAGTCGGGGTACGAGTGCTTGAGCGGTCCCTCGGGCAGCGAGCCGAGCAGGCCGCGAAGGCGTTCGGTCAGGCGCCGCATGACGGCGTTCGTGAACGGGACCGCGCGTTCGACTCCGGCGCGCCGCACGAGCTCGACCGTGTCGTCGACGACTGCGTGCGGCGCCTGCTCCGTGTAGCCGAGCTGGTAGGCGCCGAGCCGGAGCGCCGCGAGCACGGGCGGGTCGAGCTTTCGGACCGGGCGGGCGCCAATCGCCTCGATCGCGTGGTCGAGCGTGCGGACGCGCTGCACCGTTCCGTAGGCGAGCCGCTGCGCGAGCGCGCGGTCGCGATCGTCGAGCTCGGCCGCCAGCGTGCGGAAGGAACGGTCGGCGTACGATTCGTCCTCGAACACGCGCCGCACGACGGAGTACGCGGCGCTGCGCGCCGGCGCGATCACTGCAGACCTCTGCGGAACTCCTCGTACGTCATGCGCCGGCGACCGTCGGGCTGCACCTCGAGCGGAACGAGCTCGCCGTCCTCCACGCGCGCCCGCCAGATCGTGACCGGCCGGCCGTCGAGCTCCGCGCGCGCGCCGATGTGCGGTGAGAGCGCGCGAATCCGCCGCAGCGCGTCTTCGGGGTCGGCGAGGTCGAGCTCCCGGTCCGTCGGCTCGAGCTTGTGGGCGTACGTCGGCTCGCCCTCCTGCTCGCGGAACGTCGGCGCCGGCAGCACCTCGTCGAGCAGGTCGACGGCGAGCTCTGCCGAGCGCTCGTAGACCGCGCCCGCGTCGTCCTCCGGGCCGACGCTGAACGCGCGCTGAGCTGCGATCGGGCCGGCGTCCAGCTCCTTCACGAGCTTGATGATCGAGACGCCGGTCTCCTCGTCGCCCGCGAGCAGCGCACGCTCGACCGGCGCGGCGCCGCGCCAACGCGGGAGGAGCGACGGGTGGACGTTCAGCCAGAGCGCGGCGGCGAGCAGGTCGTCCGGAATCAGCACGCCGTAGGCGACGAGCACGATCGTGTCGACGCCGGCGACGTCGTCGACCGTCGGACGCTCCGGCTGCCGCACTTCCAACCCCAGCTGCTGCGCCGCGACCTTCGCGGCCGGCGGGCGCTTCCGGCGCCCGCGGCCCGCGGGCCGGTCGGGCCG
>JBDTVA010000035.1:0-8464 GCA_040007455.1 Actinomycetota bacterium
GCGCGGCATCGGGTGGCTGAGGAAGGAGCTCACGGGCCCGCGCGCGTTCGCCCTGGCGGGAGGAGCGGTGATGCTCCTCGGCGTCATCTTCCTCTTCGTCCTGGCTGCCAACCGCGGCTGGGTCGGCCCTGTGGCGCGCGTCACGCTGGGCGCGACGGCCTCGTTCGCCGCAGTGGCGATCGGCCTCGCGCTGCGGGCCCGGTACGGTCGCATCGTCGCTCCGTCGGGAGCAGTCGGCGCAGGTATCGCCGGCGGATACGCAACGTTGGCCGCCGCGACCATCCTGTACTCGTACGTCCCGAGTTGGGCGGCCCTCCTGATCACAGCTGCCATCGCCGCCCTGGGAGCCGGGATCGCGGTTGCCTGGTCGTCGCAGATCCTCGCCGGGCTTGCACTCGTCGGCGCCGCTGCGGCGCCAGGCTTCTTCGCGCTCGACGATGAGGCCACCTGGCCGGGCACCGCGTTTGCGCTCGTCATCCTCATCGCCACGATCGTCCTCGCCTCGCCGCGCCGGTGGCTCTGGCTCGTTGCCCTCGTCGCCCTCATCGCCACCGTCGAGGTCGCGGCGCTTGCGGCCACTGGGCCGGATGACGACGTCGGCGCGATCGCCGTCGGCTGCGTCGGGGCGTTCACGCTCCTTGCCGCGGCGATCTCCTGGCAGGCCTACGGTGGCCGCGAGATCGATGGGCCCTCGGCATCGTTCGCGCTCGCAGGAGCCGGGCTCGCGCTCTTCTGCCCGTTCCTCCTCCTCACCGAAGACCGCCCGCTCGGCACGCTGCTCGTCGCTCTTGCGCTCGGCTTCGGCGTCACCGCTCTTGGCGTCGGCCGGCGCTGGAGAGATCTCGGGTGGACGATCGGAGCGGGGGCGCTCTTGCTCGGGGGAGTCGGAGTCGCCTTTCTCGTCTCCGGCCGCTCGCTAACAGTCACGTGGGCGATCGAGGCAGCCGTGCTCGCCGCGCTGGCGTGGAAGCTCCGTGCAGTGCGGTTCGAGGCTGCCTCGCTCGTCTACCTCGCCGCCGCCGCCGTGCACTCGCTTGCCATCGAGATCTTCCCCAACTCGCCTGTCGAGGCAATCGACGTGCCGCGGGGCGCAGCGGTGGGCCTCTTCGTACTCGCCGCCGCCGCGCTCGCCATCGGCCTTCTGCAGCCGGAGAAGCCGTCCGGGGAAGCCTCGTCCGGAATCGCAGCCGGCCTCGACCCGCTCTGGAAGTCGATCACGCGGAAGCGCGTCGAGATCAGAGCCGTTCTCGCCATCGGTAGCGCGACCGCGCTTACCGCCGGATTCGCCGCCGTCCTTACCGGCCGAACGCTGACGATCGTGGTCGCAGCGATCGCCGCCGGCGCCGGGATCGCCGCCTTCATGCTCGGCGAACGGCGGCTGCAGCCCTTCGGGCTCGGCCTGCTCGCGTTCGCCGCGGTGCATGCCCTCGTGGTCGAAGTGCCGGTGGAAACACTGGCGGCCGACTCCGGCGACAACGTGCAGCAACCGATTGCGAGTCTCGTAGCCCTTGCACTGGCGGCCGCGGCGCTGGCGGCGCTCTCGCGCTTCGACGATCGCGGCATCGGCTGGCTCGGACCGGCGAGCGGGCTCGAGCTCCAACTCTCCGTGCTTGAGCGCGGAGAGCGCGTGGTGCGTGCGGTGTTGGCACTCGCCGCGGCGACGTGCGCCTGCTGGGCGGCCGGCTTGTTCGCGATCGACGTGTCCTATGAGGCCGGCCAGGTTATTGCCACCGGTCTCTGGAGCCTGTTGGGCACGGTGGTCGTCGTCCTGGCGGCGCGCGGCCGCTCCACCGCGTTCCAGGCCACTGGGCTCGCCTACGTTCTGCTTGCCCTCGTCAAGTCGATGGGCTTCGACTGGGAACACCTCGGTGACGAAGCGGCCGCGGCGTCGCTGCTCGTGGTCGCCGCAGCGCTCCTCGCAGCGGGCTTTGTCTCGCGCTGGTTGAACCCGGCCGAGAGGGAGCCGGTCGAGGTCGTGGCGCTGACAGGCGGCACAGCAGCGGCTGCGACGGCGATCATCGGCCTGGGACGATTGCTCGGGTTCGACTCGCGCGCGCTCGGTATCGCCACGCTGGGGGTCGCCGCCGTGCTCGTGGCCGCCGGCACTCTCCCATACCTCCGGCGGCGTGCAGGAGGAGGCGAGCCCTGGCTTCGTGTGCTCGCGAACGGCTACTGGGCGATAGGCCTTCTGACCCTCCTCTTCGCAGAGACGGAGATCGTGGGTCGAGGGGAGGCCGGGACGATGGCCCTCTGGGCCGCCACCGCCGGCGTGCTTGCGCTCGCCTGGAGGCCGCTCGCCGAAGACAGGGTCTGGCTGGCTGGTCTTGGCGTGGCGGCTGTGAGTGCCCTCGGCTCGCTCGCTTTCGTCACCGAGCCCTCGCGCCTCGTTGACGCGAGCGCCCATCCCGCCACGGGGCTGTGGGCGCTCGCGGTCGTGGTCGCCACCGCTTGGGCCCTCGGGCTGACGCCGCCGCCGGTCGCGCGCGCGTACGCATCGTGGGTGCTCGCAGTGGCGGCCGGCTTGACGTTGTACGGGTTCTCACTCGGCGTGCTCGAGATCGCGGAAAGGGTGTCGGGAGCGTCGGTCGAGACCGACTTCCAGCGCGGCCACACGGCACTCAGCGCGCTTTGGGGAATCGGAGCCCTCGCGCTGTACGTCGGCGGGGTCGCGCGCGACCGGCGCCAGGTGCGCATCGTCGGCCTCGCTCTGTTCGGGCTCGCGCTCGCGAAGCTCTTCCTCTACGACTTAAGCAGTCTCAGCTCTATCACCCGGGCGCTTTCGTTCCTCGCGCTCGGCGCGATTCTCCTTGCGGCCGGTTTCTTCGTCGAGCGGCTCGTCCGGCACGACGCCGGAGGACCGCCGGCCGCCGCTCCACCGGTGGGGTAGTGAGCACCGGGCCTCTCGATCCGATCGAGGAGGCGCTCGCCGGCGACTCGTCGGCGCACGGCGTCCTCGACCTTGTGGACGAAGCGAGCCGAGACCCAGGATCGCGAACCTCTGGCCGACGCGCGAGTTGAAGGCGGCGACGCGACGCGAGGCCCAGATGAGGGCGGCAGTGAGAACGCGCGCGGCAACCGCCCCGATCGCGGCCGAGGCCCGCGGATACTCGAGCGCCCAGCGCCAGTCGAAGGTCGGTAAGCAGGGGAGGACGTCGAACCCGGGCAGTACACCGAGCTGAATCGCCCAGATGAGCAGGGCGGTGGCGGCGAGGACTTCGAAGAGCGTCTCGACGACAAGCGTCGATGCGAGCGTTGGATAGGAGCTGTCCGCGGGAAACCCGCTTGCAGTTACATTGAGGCGGGTATGCGACCCTCCATGCGCGCCCGGATCCTCGCTTACGATGTCGGTCTCGCGATCTGGGCGCTCGTCTGGATCGGGATGGGGTTCTTCGTCTACGAGAACGTGCGCGGGCTCGCCGAGCTCTCGGTCCCGGTGATCAAGGCGAGCCGCGCACTCGACGAGACCGCGGAGGGACTCGACCGGATCTCATCGATCCCGCTCATCGGCGACGCGGCCAACCTCGACGCGATCAAGGCGCGCGTCCGGGAGGTCGGAATGGAGGCCCGCGCGAGCGCGCGCGAGAGCCGCGAGAACGTGCGCACGCTGGCCTGGCTGCTCGGCATCTCGATCGCGCTGGTGCCGACGCTGCCGCTCCTCGCGATCTACGTCCCGGTCCGCCGCGACTGGCGCAGGCGCACGCGGGAGTGATCCGGCCCGAATGATCCGGCTCTGGGTGCGGCTGGTCTTGCGGCTGCGCTACCTCGTGGTCGCAGGCTGGGTCGCGGCCGCCGTCGCGTCGGCGCTCTTCCTGCCGGGGCTCGGCGGCTCCGAGGACGCCGAGCTCGGCGGTCTCGTCCCCGCGGACGCGCAAGCGCTCGCGGTCGAGCGCCGCTCGTTCGACTACTTCGACTTGCCGCTCCTCTCGCGAGCGGTCGTCGTCCAGCGCGATCCGGACGGTCTCTCGGCTGCCGAGCAGAGACGCGTGCTCGAGCGGGCGCTGCGGATCAACACGCGCCAGGACGAGTTGCTCTCGACCGTCCTCTTCGCCCTCCCCATCCTGAACACCGGCGGGGTCTTTCCGAGCTCGCGCGAGCGCGGGACGACGGCCGTGACCTACCTCTTCTACAAGCCGTCGGCGAGCCTGCACGCGCGGGCGGCGCTCGCCGACACCTACGCCTCCCGGATCGAGCGGGACGGCGATGCGCTGATCGGCGTCACGGGTGCCACCCCGGCGAGAGTCGCGCAGCTGGAGGCGATCGAAGGCGCGCTGCCGCTCGTCGAGCTGGCGCCGGTGCTGCTGATCGCGCTTGTGGTCGGGGTCACGTTCCGGTCGCTCGGGGCGCCGCTGCTCACCCTCGCCACCGCCGCGATCGCCTATCTCGTCGCGGTCGGCATGATCGGCTGGTTCGGCGAGCAGTTCGAGCTGGCGATCCCGCGCGAGGTCGAGCCGGTGCTGGTTGTGCTGTTGCTCGGCGTCGTGACCGACTACGCGGTCTTCTTCCTCTCCGGCGTCCGCCGCCGACTCGCAGCGGGCGCGGAGACGCTCGAGGCCGCGAGCGAGACGACGCGGCTCGTGACGCCGATCGTCGCGACTGCCGGACTGATCGTGGTCTGCGGCACGGCGACGCTGCTCGTCGGCCGCCTCGAGTTCTTCCGCGCCTTCGGGCCCGGCGCCGCGCTCGCGGTGCTCGTCGCCCTCGTCGCCTCGTTGACGTTCGTGCCGGCCGCGCTCGCGATCTTCGGACGGCTGCTCTTCTGGCCGTCGCTGCGACGCGCCAGCCTCGACGAGGGCGAGGGCAGGGGGATCTCGTCCCTGCTCGCGAGCGCCGTCAGCCGCCGCCCCGTCGCGCTCGCCGTCGCTCTCGTCTCGGTCGGCCTGCTCGGAGCGGTGGCAGCCGAAGCGCGTGACGCGAAGCTCGGTTTCACGCTCCTCACCGGGCTGCCGGACGGAAGCGATGTCGAACGGGCGCTCTTCGCCGCCGGCACGGGCTTCGAGGCCGGGATCGTGGCCCCGACGATGATCCTCGTCGAGGGCGAGGGGATCGGCGCGAGCCGGCAGGAGCTCGTCGAGCTGGAGGAGCGAATCGAGCGCCAGCCCGGCGTCGCCGGGGTGATCGGCCCGCGGGAGCAGCCGGAAGGGGTTCCCCGCGACGTCCTGCTCGCGCCCGATGCCGCCCGCTACGCCGTCATCCTCGCGGGCGACCCTCTCGGCGGCTCCGCGCTCGAGCACGTCCGCACCTTGCAGGACAGCCTGCCTGGGCTCCTGAGCGCGAGCGGTCTGCCCGAGGCCTGGGCCGGGCTCGCGGGCGACACCGCGCTCGCGGCGGAAACGGTGGACAGCATCGTCGACGACATCAAACGGATCGCGCTCGCCGCCCTCCTCGTCAACTTCCTCTTCCTCGCGCTCTTCCTGCGCGCGCTCGTGGCGCCGCTCTACCTCCTGGCCGCGAGCGTCCTCGGCCTGGTCGCGGCGCTCGGCGTCACCACGCTCGTCTTCCGCGAGCTGCTCGGCTACGGCGACATCACGTACTACGTCCCCTTCGCAGGGGCGGTCCTGCTCCTCTCGCTCGGCTCCGACTACAACCTGTTCGTCGTCGGCCGGATCTGGCAGGAGTCGGCTCGTCGACCGACGCGCGAGGCGATCAGGGTGGCGGCGCCCAGGGCCTCGGGCGCGATCACGATCGCCGGCGTCGCGCTCGCAGGGAGCTTCGCCGTGCTCGCGCTCGTGCCGCTGCGGCCCTTCCGCGAACTCGCGCTGCTCATGGCCGTAGGTGTCCTGATCGACACGTTCCTCGTGCGCACACTGCTCGTGCCGTCGCTGATCGCGCTCTTCGGCGAGAAGGGCTGGTGGCCCGGGCGCCGCCGGCCGCACGCGGCCGGGCACGGATGATCGCAGCGCTGCCGAGTCTCGAGGCGTGGTGGCGGAGGCTCGTCGACAGCTTCTGGTTCGTGCCGGGCAGCGTTGCCCTCGTCTACGCGCTACTCGCCTTCGCCCTCGTCCGAATCGATCGCGTCGCTGGCACGAATGGTGCGGGCGTGGGCTTCGGCGGGGACGCCGATGCCGCCCGGGGGATTCTCTCGACGATCGCGGGCTCGCTGATCACGGTCGCCGGGCTCGCCTTCTCGCTCACGATCGTGATACTGAGCCTCGTCTCGAGCCAGTTCACCCCGCGTGCGCTGCCACGGCTGCTCGCGGATCGCGTCAACCAGGTGGTCGCCGGCAGCTTCATCGGCACCTTCGTCTACTGCCTGCTCGTCCTCAGAACGATTCGAGCCGAAGCCGGTCGGGCGCCCGGCTTCGTGCCGGGGCTCGCCGTCAGCGGCTCGATTGTGCTGGCGCTCGTCGCGCTCGCCCTGCTGCTCCTCTTCATCCACCACATGGGCCAGTCGGTCCAGGCCTCGCAGATCGCCGCGCGCATGGGCCGGGAGACGCTGCAGACGATCGACCGCATCTACCCGGGGCGATACGGACGGGCGCCCGCCGAGAGCGGCGCCGCGCTCGTCCACGCCTGGAGCGACCAGGAGGAGCCGCGGCTCGTCTTCCCAACGCGTCCCGGCTACGTCCAGGCGGTATCGGCCGAGGCCCTCCTGGAGAGCATCGACGGGGCCGGCGTCCGACTCCACGTCGCGGTTCGCCCGGGCGACTTCGTCACCGAGGCGAGCGTTCTCGTCGCCGTCTGGTCCGCCGAGACGCCCGACGACGCAACCATCCGGGCGCTCCGGAGGGGGATCCCGATCGCGAGCGAACGCGATCTCAGGCAAGACGCGGCCTACGGGATCCGCCAGCTCGCCGACGTGGCCGTCAAGGCTCTCTCCCCCGGGATCAACGATCCGACGACCGCCGACACCTGTATCGGCTACCTGCGCGCGGCGCTCGAGCGGCTGGCCGGACGCGAGATCCCCGGCGAGGTACTCCGCGATCCCGATCGGCAGGCGGTCGTCGTCAAACGGCGCCTCACCTTCGAGGAGTACGTGGACGGCGCGTACAGCGAGATCGGCCGCTATGCGAGCGACAACGCCAGGCTCGTCCTGGCCGTGCTCGACGGGCTCGCCGGAATCGGTGAGTGCGCCCGCACCGCCGGGGCGTACGAGCGGACGCCGATCGTCGGCGAGCTCGCGCGGGCAGTCGCCGGGCCGGCTCTCGAGCAGGCCCGGACGGAACGGGACCGAGCGCTCATCCAGGACGGTCTAGAGCGCTTCGAGCACGCGGTTCTCGGCGGGTGATGTCCGGGCGCGCTCAGCGCTCAGGCGGCGGCTCCACGAACAGATCCGGGTAGATCTGCTCCGCGATCGGGACTGCTGTCCGCACGCGCTTCTCGCAGGCGTCGATCGACGAGACGGGCAAGCGCCACCGCCGAAGCGGCTTCAAGTCGCGATCCGAGGCGCGTCAATGGTACGAGGACGTCGAGCGTCGGCGGATGCGCGGAGACATCGCACGTCCCGCACAGATGACCCTGGTCGAGTTGGTCGAGCGCTACCTCAAGACGCACGCCGTCGGCCGAGAGAGTTCGACGATGACGACGCTGCGCGAGCGGCTCAACCATTCCGTAAGGGCTTTCGGCGAGCTGAAGCTGAGCCAGCTCGAGCGCATGACCGTCGAGATCGCGGAATGGCAGACGACTCTCCCGGAGCGTTCGCGCTACGGCATCGTCCAGGCGCTCCGGCAGACGCTCGAAGCCGGCGTGCGCTGGGGGCTCATGACGCGCAACCCAGCCAAGCTCGCCGGCTCGAATCCCCAGCCCCGGCAGCCAGAGATCGAGCCGTTCATCCGCACGGAGGTCGACCGGCTCGCGATCGAGCTGGGTCCGTGGGGTGCGGTCGCAATGTTCGCCGGCGAGACCGGCCTGCGTCCATCCGAATGGATCGCCCTGGAATGGCGCGATGTCTCGAGAGCAGACGGCGTGACCCTCGTGCGGCGAACGTTCTCGCGCGGTCGGCTGAAGGCCTACGGAAAGACCGAGCGGTCGCGACGACGCGTGCCGCTTTCGACTCGCGCATTCGAAGCGCTCGACTCATTGCCGCACCGGATCAACTCCCGCCTCGTCTTCCCGGCGCCCGGCGGCGGGAACCGCGTTCGCGCCGGACACGGCAGCTATCTCGACCTCCACAACTGGCGAACGCGGGAATGGCTCCCGGCCCTCGACGCCGCCGGACTGCCACGGCGACGCATCTACGACCTCCGCCACTCGTTCGCGATCTGGGCGCTCGCCGCCGGGCTCTCGATCTTCGAGCTCGCCCGCTAATGGGGACGTCTGTCGAGATGATCGACCGCACCTACGGCCATCTTGCCCGCGGTTCCGAAGACGTGGCGCGCGCCAAGCTCGACGCCCACGCCGCCTCCGACCTGGACCGTTTGGGCCAGGATCGGGCCACGTCCTAGGAATCGTCGCCACAGAAGAAAACGAAAGCCCTCGCATTTGCGGGGCTTTCTTATAATGGGCGGTACTGGGCTCGAACCAGTGA